>JACDCY010000022.1 GCA_013817305.1 Gemmatimonadaceae bacterium
GTTCCTCGAGCGCGCGCATTTCGGTGCGCGCTTCGGCGGCCATCTCGGGGTCGTCAACGGAAACGAGCTCGCGCGCCTGCTCGAGCTCGTTCGTAAGCTTGTCGATCCGACCCCCGAGGTCGACTACAGTGCCCAGCCTCTGGTGCTCCCTGCCAAGTGCGGCGAACCGCTGCGGGTCCTTGGTCGTTCTCGGATCAGAGAGCTCGCGTTCGACCTCGGCCGCGCGCTGAAGCGCTTCCGCGAGCCGATCGCGGAGACTCAGCTTTCCTTCGCCCGGTACTTCTGGCGGAAGCGCTCGATGCGTCCGGCCGTGTCGATGAGCTTCTGCTTCCCGGTGAAGAAGGGATGGCATGCCGCGCAGATGTCAGTGTGGATCTCCGCCTGCGTCGAGCGGGTCTCGAAAGTATTCCCGCACGCGCACTTCACGTGGGCGGTGGCGTAAACGGGATGGATGTCGGCCTTCATGTAAAACCTCTCAGCGGAGGCCGCGGTCTTGGACGCGCGGCCAGCCCGGTACGGTGATGATCTTGGCTAGCCTGTAAATATCGCCAAATCCTTACCCCAAAACAAGTTGCCTAGGGCCAGCGTGCGGGTGAGCTTCGCCGTGTTGTGGGGGCCTTCGGATCTAGGGTCGAGGACTTTGCGGCCTCAGGACTAACTGCCATTGCGGATCGGCGATTAAGTGAGAATTGCGGATAGAAGCATAAAGCAAGCGTTTATCCTCAGTCCTCAATTAATCGCCGATCCGCAATTGCTGTTGGTCCTGAGGCCGCACGGGTCCTAAATCCGAAAACGCAGGCCAACCTCGCGAACTGCCCACAGACAGGGCCGGCCTGCGATGCGTCGTTGAAACTGCCCGGCATCAAACGAAAGCGGCGCCGTAAATCAGGTCGCAGGCAGCCAGGCTAGAAATGACCGTGCAAACGACACCCGTGACCAGTCCGTAGGAAACTGACCGCGAGGGGATTCGAGAAGAGTGACCTCGCATACGCCGGTAGCTTATCGCCTTGGTACCTACGGCCACGGGAGCCCTATCGGCGCGGGCCTCGGCCGCTTGGCCGGATCGTCACGACCGTCGAAGTAGCGCTCGATGTCGCGTCGGACGGCCGCCCGGTGCCCCTGGTCAGCCGCGGAGCCGCCTTCGGCGACGTTGGTCCGCCGGAGCAAAGCGGCGAGGTGGTGCTCCACCGTGGCTCGAACACCGGCCGTCGCCGATGAATTTCCCGCCAGGTCCAGAAGTACGTCGACGGTCGCCCGCTGCGCCACGCGCCGCAGCTCGGCTCCCTGCTCTTCACCCGCAACCCTGGCGCCACCCCATGTTGCCTCCACAACCGCGCCGATCACTTCGTCGAGCGAAGGGTTCGAACCGTCCCGCGCGTGGAACGAGACCAGTCGCGCGGTCCGCTGTGGGTGCAGCAGCCCGTTCACGATCTCCTGCGCCAGGCTGTGCGCCGCCGCGATCGGATCGAATGCGGTGCCCGCCGGGGTCGGGATGAGCGTGAGATCGGAATCGTACCCGGCCGGAACCGGCGGGATCAGCGCCGCAATGCGACTTGGTATCCGAAGCTCGCGGGGCTGCAACGCTGAGAGAACGAGTCGCAACGCCGTGCGTTGATCCGCTGCTGGAAGGATTCGCGTCGGCTCCGTCTGCTCGCCGCGCAAAGCATAGCCGAACTCCATTCCACCGACGTACTTGATCGCACCGACGAGGGCGTAGCGGTGATGCAGGTACACATGCGCGAACCTGCGATTCAGCACGGCAAGCGGCTCGCCTGGCTGCGCGGCACGCTCGTCGAACCTGTCAATCAGCACGCGGCGCACCGCCATCGTGCGCTGAAGCGCCTGCAGCATGTCGCTTCCTTCCACCCACTGGCTGGCGCTCGGGATCGAGCCCGCGGCGCCCGCGTGCTCGTCCGCGACAAAACGGAGACCGCGCGCCTCGGCTTCGCGGACGATCCTGCTCAATCCCGCGGCTTCTTCGGCGGGCGTGCGAAACCAGGTGTACGCGTAGCGAATCGCCAGCGTGTCGTGCGCGCCGCCCGAGGCGCGGTATGCATCGCGAATGTCGAGGCGGCCCTGGGCGTCGATCGCGATGAGCGGATACGGATAATCCATCACGGACGCACGGCCCTGCGTGGCCGCGATGTAGTTGTGCGCCACGCCAAGCGTGTGTCCAATTTCGTGCGCGCTGTGTTGCCGGCGGCGCGCCATCGCGAACTGCTCGGCAGTGAGCTGCAAGCCGCCCGGCGGCGCCGCGGGCAGAAGCCCCATGTAGATGTCGTGGTCAACCAGTGAGCGGTACGAGTCCATTCGTACGACGGTCTTGACGATCTCGCCGGTGCGAGGATCGATCATGGCAGGGCCGACAGAGGGCCCGCGCTGCATCCTGTGAACCCAGTAGATCGCGGGGTAGCGCGCATCGAGCGGACTCACCCCCGCCGGTAGCGTCTCGATGCGGAACGCGTTGCGCCAGCCGGCGGCGCCGAGGACTTCGTTCCACCAACGGCCGCCGTCGATGAACGCGCTGCGGTAGGGCTCCGGAATCCCCGCGTCGATGTAATACACGATCGGCTTGACCGGCTCGACCTTTTCGCCGCGAAGATACGCCGCGGTGTCGGACGGCTCGAGTCGCCAGCGCACCACCGCGCGCTGGCGGTAGTCGCCCGAGAACCCCTGCGCGAAATCGAAGAAGTCGTTGGTGAACAGACCCGATCGCGGATCGAACGGCCGCAGCGGCAGCGGGGGCTCGGGCAGGCGCAGAAAGCTGTGGTGCTGCTCGAGCGCGATCGTCCGCGCATCGGGCGCCACCTGCCGGATCGCAAAGTTGGGATCTTCCGTGACGTACGTCAGCACCGACCGAATCTCGCTGTTCTCCGGGAAGGAGCGCGTGTTCAAGGGATCGATGAAACTCCGCTCGCGATCCAGTCGCACCGACCCCAGTCTCGCGCTGCGGAGCGTTCCGATCACATCGTAGACGTCGCTGAGGAAAAAATCAGTTGCGTCGACGACAGCTCCGCCAGGCCCCTCACGCTGCACCGCGAACGACGCCAGAACCGAGTTCGGAAAGGACTCCTCGACCGAGCGGCGTAGTGCCTCATTGTCACTGCGAGCGAGAACCGCGGAGTTCTCCCTGATCAGGTACACCCGCGCGCCGCGCCGCTCGAACCGTACAACTGCATTGTCGCCCAGCTGCCCGCGATCGAGCCCGGCGGCCGTAACGCCCACCCCGGTGGCGAGCGTATTCAGGTACAGCAGCCGCTCGCCCAGCCGCGGAACGGTGAGTGACACCTTCCCCGTCGCGGCGTCGTAGCGGACCGGCAGCAGCCCGCTTTCCGTCGGCGCCAAAGTGACATCTGGAGAAGGCGCCGGTTGTGATGGTCTCGCCGCCGGGGCGCAAGCCGCGGCGAGGCCGGCCACGAGAGCGACGAGACACAGGCGCGGAGCGGGACGAAAAGTTTTATGCGAGGGCATGCTGCCGCCAGTCGAGTTGGTTTTTCAAAACAGCAATGGGTAAATGGTCTTAGGTGTTGGTTTTGGTGAACGACGGGTCATCGGTAAATGGTGAACGGTGAAAGGTGATCGTTAACCACCAGCCGTTAACCGTTTTACCGCATACCAAAAACCCGTCGTTCACCAAAACCAACACCTACGACCCTTTACCCATCCCTGCTGTGGTTCAACCCAAAACCTCCAACCACATCAGCCACGAGCGAGCTGTCTGACCGCGGCCGCCATCGCCCGCACGCGAGCGCCGTCGCTCGAGCTGCGCGCATCTCGATCCAACGCCGACGCGAGGTTGTTCAACGCACTGCGCCGCGCGGTTCCGTTCAGCGCCTCGGCGCTTCTCAGGTCGGCAGCCACCGCTGCGGCACGCGCGCCCGCCAAGCCATTGCTCCGGCCAAGCTGGTCTAGATACGCGCGCGCGACGGAGAAGCTCGCGGGCCACTCGACGCGCGTCTGGAGCTGCGGATTGAAGCGATCGACCCGGACTGACTTCGCCGCGTCGATCTCGTTCTGCGAGAGGAACTCGCTCGGCTTGAGCGCGAAGATGTCGAGTCCACGGCCGATCTCCGAGCCCACGATCATGCCGTTGTACCAGTACGCCGACCAGTGGCCGGCCAGCGTCAGCGTGTTGCGATCTATCGGGCCGCGGTCGTAGAACGCGATCTCCACCGGACGCGCTGGATCGGTGAAGTCGAAGATGGAAATGCCACCCTGATACCAGGCCTGCACCATGATGTCGCGACCGGGGACGGGGATGAGCGAGCCGTTGTGAGCGACGCAGTTTTCCTGAGCCGTCTGCGGCGCCGGGAGTTTGTAGTAACCGGCGAGGCTCATCCTGCCGCCTACGAGGTTGAACAGCGCGTTGGCACCCCACTCCTTCTTGTCCGATGCCTGGCAGCGGGGCGCGCCGCCACCGCCCCACTCATCCGTGAAGATCACCGTGCGAGCGTCGTTGCTGAACGTCGCCGAGTGCCAATAGGCAAAATTCGGATCGACGACCTCGTGCGTGCGCTTCGGGTTAGCAGGATCCCTGATGTCGAGAATGATGCCGTTGCCCGAGCAGGCGCCCGCCGCGATGCCCATCTCGGGATAAGCCGTGATGTCGTGGCACATGTTCGTCTGCGCCGTGGTCTGCGTGCCTTCGCCGTGCGTCCCACCCTGCCACAGTCCAGCGATCGCGCCGGTCGTAGCGTTGGCGAAAATACGCGGAGAGCCAATCACGCGCGCGTCCTGCGGAGCGGCGAGCGGCACGCGAATGATCTCGATCCGGAAGAGCGCGGTGTTCGGATCGCCCGGGGCGCGTATGCAGCCCGCAAGCTCCGATTCCGGCCGCACCGAGCCGGTGCCCTGCACGTACACGTACATCACGCCCGCGTCCTTCGGATCAGGGACGAGAGTGTGCGTATGTGAGCCCCGGCAGGTCTGAACGTTCGCCACCTGCTTGGGTGACGCCAGGTCGCTTATGTCGAAGATGCGCACGCCGCGAAAGCGGTCGGTGCTCACGGTGTCGCGAACGCCCTGCCCGCCGCAATCGAGCCGGCCGCGAGTCTCCTCAACCGACACGAAGAGGAGGTTGCCCCAGACGGAGACATCCGCCTGACCGCCCGGGCACACGATTCCGGAGCTCAGCGTCGGCTTCGTGGGATCAGAGATGTCCCATACCTGAATGCCGTTGTAGTTCCCCACGAAGACCCGGTTGCCGCTGAACGCCAGATCCGTATTCGCGAATCCGAAGTCGCCCGTGTTCCCCGGATTGAAGAACCGCGCCGGGCGCGTCGAGAACGAGACGCGCTCGAGGTTGCGGATGGCCTCTTCGGCCGGGACGAAATGGCCGCCTGCCAAGCCGACACGCGGGTCGGCGGCCTGTGCGGCGGATTCGCCCGCTACGGCCATCAGTGAGCCCGCGAACAGCAAAGCGCGAAGGGCGGCGGTGGAGAATGGAGAGACTCTGGAGCTCATCTTCGGATCTCGTTTTAGAGTGGTGGGAACGTCGTTAAAGCTGGTCTAATACCCCGCCAGCGGCTACCCGGGCGGCCGCGCAGCCATGGCGTTGAGCATGGACCGCATCCGGGCGATCTCGGCGCGCTGATCGGCGTCGATATCGGAGGCCAGCCGGTACACCTCCGAGTCCTGAGCAGCGCCCTGGCTGCCGAGAAGCTCCCTGACCATGGTCAAAGCGCCCTCGTGGTGCCGGATCATGAGATCCAGAAACAGACGCTCGAATTCGGCTCCCCTGGCGGCCGCCAGGCTCGCGAGCTGCGCCTCGGTCAGCATGCCAGGCATCGACATGTGCATCATGTGGTCGCCATCCATCGGCATGGGCTTCCCCCGCTGCTGCAGCCAGCGGCGCATGAGCGCCAGCTCGTCCTGCTGGGAGATATCGATCCGCTCGGACAGCAGCCGGAATCCAGGCGTGTTGCTGCGCTGTGGAACGAGCTTCGTCATCACGAGCGCCTGGCCATGATGCGCGATCATATGGTGCATGAATCGGGTGTCGGGATCCATTTGGTGCATCATCCCACTGCCGCCCGCGCTGGCGACCGGCACAGCGCCCGCCCCAACGTCATGCGCCCCTCCGGGGGCGTGTTGATGCTCGCCGGCACCCATCGCCACGGGAGCAGGCTGCGCGACGTCAGCCCGGGTCGAGGCCTGGCAGGCTGCGGCCAGATGCACGACGGGTACGAGCACGGCAAGAGCGCGAAAGCGCTTGAGAAGATGATTCATTGATTCCTCGATTGGTCGTCTATCGCCACACAGCGCATCAATCACGCCTGGACCGGGACCGCCGCGACGAACGCGTCCACCGCGGGGGGGCCGGACCCGACGCCCTCATCATGCTTGAAGTACACATACGACTCCGTCCACGGCTGCGCCGCGACGCACCTGGCCCACTCGGCCAGCATTCCCTGGTCGTAGTCGAACCGGTGCAAGCGCAGATACCCCCAGGACGCGGTGCAGACCACCGGGCACTTGAATTCCTCCTGCTCCGCCACGCACATCGCGACGTCGCGTTCGCGCAACGCCGCAAACACGTCGTCGTCGAACCAGCTGTCGTGCCTAAACTCGATCACAAACCTTCGGTCCCGGGGAAGCAGATCGAGAAACAGGCTCAGCCGTTCCATGTCTTTCTTCATGTTGGGCGGCAGCTGGAACAGAATCGGCCCCAGATGGTCGCTGAGAACGGCGGTCGATCTCAGCAGATACTCCACCAGATCGGCACAGTCGGTCTTGAGGCGCGCGTGGTGCGTGATGCGCTGGCTGGCCTTGATCGAGAAGGTGAATCCGTCCGGCACAGCCGCAGCCCAATCGAGCAGCACGTTTTCGCGCGGCATCCGGTAGAACGTGTTGTTGATCTCCACCGTGGGAAACCTGCTCGCGTAGAATGCCAGCATTCCGTCGGGTTTGATGTCGGAGGGGTAGAACGTTCCCTTCCACTCCTTGAATGCATACCCGCTTGTTCCAGCGATGATTCTCACGAGCTGAATCTGGCGTGCCTAGAAGCGGCGCGCGACCGTAACGTGAAACACCGGCTGAAGCCGTTCGAGCGTGACCATGATCTTGCCTTCGCTCTGCATCTCGACGAGGACATTTCCCAGCACCGCCATCAGCTCTCGCGAGCGGCGAGCCGCGACAGTCTCGGCGAGCGTCGCTGCTACGCCCTCGAGGTGGGCTGCCAACCAGGGCGCCTCGGGGATTCGGACCTGCAGAACCGGCTTCAACGGTGGACCAAAGGCGCTGTAGGCGATGTCGAAGGTGGTCCCATATTGATGCGTGCTCTCGCCGACGGCCGCGTTCACGTTGGTGCGACGCAGTGACTCCTGGGCCTCGGCGCTGCGCAATGCAGAAGTCATCTCCAGGCGAAACGCCGGCGCGCCGATCCGCGCGAGCGCGCGGTGGAACCGCTGCGCGATCTCGTTCAGCGCCGCTGCGCCGTCACGGGTCAGATATGGGGACGAGCTGTCGAGACGCCTGACGACCCAGTGCTCGCTGTCGTCAGCCAGCTTGACGACCTGTCCTCCCGCAACGAGATCGTCCAACGCCGCTCCGGCAGTGCGAGGGCTGATGCCCAGGCGCCGGGCCGCCACGAGTTGCGCGTCGTTGTCGAATCGCCGCAATGCTGCTTCAGCAGACGGGCGCAGGAGCGGTAGCGGCTGAAAGATCGCGTCTATGGAATCGACGCGCGCGCGAATGCGCTCCATCTCTCTCGCGAGCGCCGACTCCGCGTCACTGCCGCTCCGCTGCGCGGCCACGTCGCCCTCGACGCCGCACGCAATGAGCAATGCGACAAACACCGAAAACATCGGGAATCGGCCGCGCGGGTGCCCTACCATTCCCAGTGATCGTAGACCGCGGCAACGAGCCTCGGATTGACGGAAGAATCGAATGCGAATGTCAGATTCCAGCAGCTCCAGAAAGGGGCTCCAAGGCCGGGTAGCCGATGCAAACTGAGCAAGGAGTTGGCCATCCGGGGCATTACTACGTACGGCGCCATCCCGGAACCTTTCGGCGAGCTGTTACGCTCCAGAGCGCCTCTTCCTGGCTCCGGCAAGCCCCAGCAGGGCAACCACGACCGCCGAGCTCAACCAGCCGATCCAGTCCCCGGCGCGACTGTAAAGAGTCGTGACGTCCGCGCGCTCGACATGATGGGTCCACGCGCCTTCCACCTGCAGCGGGGACGCGCCGTGTACCCGGCCCAGAGGATCGATGTACGCCGATATGCCGGTGTTGGCCGACCGCGCAACCGGAAGTCTGTTCTCGATCGCGCGTAGCGGGAGATGCGCGAAGTGCTGATACGGAGCCGTGCTTCGACCGAACCAGGCATCGTTCGTGATGTTGACGAGGAGCGATACGCCATCCCTGCGATACTTGCGCGAGAGCTGCGGAAATATCGATTCGTAACAGATCAGCACGCCGACCCTGCCGAACGGCAGCGTGAACGGAACGGGATTTACGCCCCGCCCGAAGGATCCGAAGTAATTGAAGCGCGAGAACCAGGCCGGGTTGACGAACGGCACCCGCTCGACGATCGGGACGAGATACGCTTTCCGGTACGGCGCTTGGCCCGACAGATTTCCGTGCTCATCGGTGATCGCGGCGGCGTTGTAATACTCGAAGCCGTACGGCGTCGGAGCCGTGGAATCGAGAAAGCCGAACAGAATAGGGACACCGGCCGAGCCCGCGGTCGTCCGGAGCGAATCGATCCAGTGCGGGTTGCGCCACAGAAAATCAGGCACGGCCGTTTCGGGCCACACGACCAGGTCGCTGCGCACCCTCCCGAGCTCGGCGCGCGTGACGCGCCCCGCGATCCCGAGGTATTTGTCCTTGTCCTGCGCGCGCATCTTGTCTTCTTCGGGGATGTTCGGCTGAACCACCGTGATGCGCGCAAACGGGACGAGCTCTATCGACCGCATCCGCCACGCTCCATAACCCGCAATCCCTATCGCGAGCCCGGCCGCGACGCCCAGGCGAGGCACAGCCGGGCGCCAGCGCCTACCTTCCACAACCGCGCGTGACGCGAGCCACGCATCCACTGCGAGCCCGTTAGTCGCCGCGATCCAGAAACTCAGCCCCCTGACGCCGCTGAGGTCCGCCGCCTGCGCCAGCATTGGCCATTCCGACAGCGACAGCCCGAGCGGAAGCCACGGAAACGAAAGATCGCTGAGGTAGTTCAAGATCAGCTCGAACGATACCCATGTGAGCGGCAGCAACACCGCCATCGGCCAACCCGTCTGCCTGCGTCCCGTGAACAGCACGGCCGCCATCAGCGCGCCGAACGGAGCCAGCCACACAAGGGCCGCCACATACCCGGCGAATGCCAGATTCGTGAACAACGAAAGCGCGACGGCGATCCAATAGACGTTACAACCGTAGCCGAGGAACGTGAACCACAGCCCCGCGCGCGCCGACTGCCATGCCGTCCCTTCGCGATCAGCGAGGCGCGCGACGTACACGCCCAGCGGCACGAGGCAAATGAACGCCGGGAGCAACAGCTTGAAGGGGGGGAACGCGATCGCGAAGAGCGCGGCCGACAGGCCGACAGCCATCGCTTCGCTCCGCGTTGGACGGAGGGCGCGAAACTTCATAAGATCATCTTCTTGCAACGGGGGCAGCGGTGAGGGGAGATCAAAGCTTGATCTCCCCTCCCTCGTCCGCCGAGCGATACATGGCCTCGATGATCTTGTGGAGCTTGAGCTGGTCGGTCGGTGGCTCGTACTCCGCCGCGCCCGTGAGCACAGCGATGAAGTGAGCGAGCTCGGCGCGGTACGACTGGAGGAACACGCTCTCCCGCGCCGCCGCTCCGGTAGGCGAGACGTCGGTCGGCTTGCCGTTCAGGTCCTTCACCACCCGCAATGGCGCAAGCCGGCCGCTCCCGCGCGATCCAAGGACTTCGAACCACCAGCGCTCCTCGTGGCCGACATAGCACCAGTTGATGTCGAACGTGAAGTTGACATTCCCTGCGCATTCGAGGTGCGCGAACATCGCGTCCTCGACCCCTCCCGCACTGGCGGGGCGCTCCGAGTACGCCATGACCCTCAGCGGCTCAGGGGAGCCCGCGAGCCAGAGCGCGAGATCGAGTAGCGGCATGCCGTGCTCGAAGAACGCTCCTCCCCCCGCTTCGGCGCGTCGGTAACGCCAACCGTCGCGCGACGAGCGGAACTGGTACTCGCCGCTGCGCATTCCCGTCACGCGTCCCAGCTCTCCGCCCGAGAGGAAACGGCCGAGCTGCTGCACGTCGCTCCGGAAACGGTGATTGTTTCCCACCACGACCTTCCGCCCAGTGCGTTGCGCGGCCTCGAGGATGCGCTCTACCCCCCGCACGTTCATCGCCAACGGCCGCTCGCAGAGGACGTCCACCTTGGATCTCAACGCGCTCAGGACGTGCGGCTCGTGCAAATGGTTGGGCGTCGCGATGATCACCGCGTCCAGCTCGTCGAGCTCCAGCATGTCTTCAAGGTCCGTGAAGACGTGCGGCACTTCGAAACGCTCGGCGAGCGCGCCAGCCTTGGGACCGTCGTTGTCGCACAGCGCCACGAGCTGACCACCGCGAAGCTTCGACAGCGCCGGCAGGTGGGCCAGCTGGGCGATTGCGCCGGCGCCGGCGAGGCCGAGGCGGATGGGCGAGCTCATCAGTACAAGGTCTCCAGTCTCGTTCCCGGGAAATACGTCTGCAGAATGCTCTCCCAACTCTGCCCTGCACGCGCGCGCCCGATAGCGCCCCACTGGCACATGCCCACTCCGTGCCCGTTTCCGCGACCGGTCAGCGTGACGCGCTCCAGATCACCGTTCGCGCGACGCACCGACCTGGCGGAAAAATAGGTACTGGGCAGAATCTCGCCATTCGACGGCCGGATCACGAAGCGCATGCCGTTCCCACGCACGACGTGGGAGCCGCGGTCGGTGCGAATGCGGAGCCCCGCGAGCCGGCCCGACCCTGTCCGTCCTGCCTCGTCGATGGCCATCGCCCGTCCGACGCCGCCGCGTATGCCGGAAACGTGATCCCGGAGATACCTCTCCAACGACGCGTTGATCTCGCTCGCGTCGAGCATCCGGGTCCATGCCGAACGCGCGTAAATATCGCAGTAATGGCCGTCGCTCCCAGGAATCCTGTCGCTCACTGACCGCAGGTAGGGGCGATCGGGCGAACCCAGAAAAACCTCGCCAGCCGCGGCCGTCCGTCCGCCGCAGCTCGCATGGTACGGGCCGTCGACGGGGAGCCCCGCATAGTGGAGCGCCACGCCGCGTGTCTCGGAGATCGCGATGTCCGTCATCGACGTCTCGGCATCCGCCCCACCGTACACCTGATTGGCAACGGTGCCCACGACATCGAACGGACGGCCGAGCGAAGTCCTGATCCGGGTGTGCGCGTAGCTTCTGGCCGCGACCGCCTGGGCTTTCACCGCCGCGATCTCCGGTTCGAGCCGTCGCCCGATCTCGAGCGGCACCACTCCGCGAAGGTAACTCTCGAGGCCGAGCCGGTTGATAACGAGCAGCGCCTCACCCGCGGGAGCAATTACGATCTCCCCGCGGTATCGCTTGCCGTTGAAAACCATGAATGCGTCCGGCTCGACGGGACGAAGCACCACGCCGCCGCTGCGCGCCGCCATGTTCATCCCGCTGGCGGCGACGCCACGAATGCGCCCGCCGACAGCCTCGAACTGCCAGCTGTCGCGCGCGGAAGGGCGATAGAGCAGCGTCTTCGCATCCGCCGCGTACACCCGCCACGAGCCGGTAGCACCTATCGCTGCGCCTGGAGCGGAGGTGGCAAGCGCGACTCGAATGACCGGATCGTTTCGGTCCGCCTGGATCGCCTCGTTGCGAGCCGGAATGACAGTCGCGGCGCATGCCGCGAGCGCGATCAATGCCGCGAGCGCGGGCTGCGCCCTACGCACGCGCCACGCGAATCGCGTCGCCCAGCAGCTCGACGGTGAGGTCAACGTCGTCGTTGGAGTGTGCGGACGACATGAACGCCGCCTCGAACGCCGACGGCGCGAGATACACTCCCCGCGCGAGCGCGGCGTGAAAAAACCTGGCGTACATGGCCGTATCGCTTCGCTTGGCATCGTCCAAGTCGTACACCGGATCAGCCGCGAAGAAGAACCCCCACATCGACCCGGCCTGCGCCGCCGCCAGGCCCACCTCGAGCGCAGCCGCGCGCTCTCGCAGCCCCGCTACCAGCCGCGCGGTGCGGCCTTCGATCTCCCGATGCAGCTCGGGCGTCAGAGAGCGCAGGGTGGCCAGCCCTGCCGCCATCGCCAGCGGATTCCCCGACAGTGTGCCCGCCTGATACACCGGACCGTCGGGCGCCATGCGGGCCATGATCTCGCGCTTGCCCCCATACGCCGCAACCGGCAGCCCGCCTCCGATCACTTTTCCAAGTGCCGTGATGTCAGGAATCACTCCATGCAGCCCCGCGGCCCCGCCAGGCGCGACGCGAAATCCTGTCATCACCTCGTCGAACACGAGCAGGGCGCCGGTTTCATCGGCGATCTCGCGGAGCGCGCGGAGAAATCCTGGCTTGGGCAGGATCAATCCCGCGTTCCCGACTATCGGCTCGACTACTATTGCTGCGACCGGCTCAGAGGAGCCCCGCACCAGCGTCCGCACGGCATCCGTGTCGTTGAATGGCGCGACGAGCGTGAGGGCCGCCAGGCACTCGGGGACGCCTGGGGAGTTGGGAAGGCCGAGCGTGGCGACGCCCGACCCGGCGCGTACGAGAAACGAGTCCGCGTGCCCGTGATAACAGCCATCGAACTTGATGATCGCGTTGCGACCCGTGTACGCGCGCGCCAGGCGCACCGCCGACATCATGGCCTCGGTGCCGCTGGAAACGAATCGCAGCATCTCGAGGTGGGGCATCCTGGCCTTGACCAGCTCGCCAAGCTGCACCTCCAGCTCCGTGGGCGTGCCGAAGCTGGTTCCGAGCGCTGCGGCATCCCTCACGGCGGCGATTATATCCGGATGGGCGTGCCCGAGCACGAGCGACCCCCACGACAGCACGTAGTCGATGTACTCGTTGCCGTCGACGTCGGTCATTCGCGCGCCCTTCCCGCTCGCCATCACGATCGGATCGCCACCAACTCCGCCGAAAGCGCGGACCGGGGAGCTCACGCCGCCGGGAAAGACCGCCCGACTGCGCGCCATCAGCTGCGCCGAGCGAGCCCTACCGCCCAAAGGTATGCGAGCCGGAAGGCGCGAGGGGTAGCGACGTACGCAGCACGCCGGCGCGCAGCGGGGTCGCCCCCATCTCCGGGATCTCGCGAACGATGGTGGCGCCATAATCGTAGTCGTCCCGCACGTCGGTGATCGCGACTTCGACGAACGATCCCGGTCGCTGCGCCGAATCGATCCACGTCACGCCGTCTACGTCGTCTGCCTGCCACTGCAGCCTGCCGCGCGAGCTGCCGGCCGCCGGATCGAAGCGATCCACCAGCGCTACCGCGCGCCGGCCTACCCGCTCCTCGTTCTTTTCGGCGCTGATCGATCGCTGCAGCTCGGTCAGTCGCTCGAGTCGCTCCCGCTTCAACGCTTCGGGAACGTCGTCGACGAGCTCGGCCGCGCGCGTCCCTTCCTGCGCGGAGTACGTAAATGCGCCGACTCGGTCGAACCGCACGTCCTCGAGAAAGTTCAACAAGTGCTCGAAATCGGCGTCGGTCTCACCGGGGAACCCGACGATACAGGTGGTCCGCATCGCAACGTCCGGGATGGCGTCGCGGAACCGTGCCACCTTCTCGCGTATCGTGCGGTCCCGCTCCGGACGGCGCATGCGCGCGAGCACGGCGTCGGACGCGTGCTGTATCGGCGTATCCAGGTAGCGGACGACGCGAGGCTCACGCGCGATCACGTCGAGCAGCGAGGGCGTGATGCCGGCGGAATACAGGTACAGCATCCTGATCCACGGAATCGAGGTCTCGCGCGACAGAGCGTCGAGCAGCTTTGCCAGGTCGGTTCCGTCCCGCAGGTCCCGCCCGTAATGCGCGAGGTCCTGCGCAACCAGATTGACCTCCCGCGCGCCCCCGAGCTCGAGCAGCTGCGCCTCGCGAACGACCTCGTCCAGCGCGAACGAGCGATGCCTTCCGCGCATGAGGGGGATCGCGCAGAACGCGCACCCGTGGTCGCAGCCCTCGCTCACCTTGAGGTAGCGCACGTGGGGGAGATCGCCCATGTACTGCCGGATGCCCGGGTGCGCGAGGACTTCGGCGCCGAGCACGCCGCGCGCTTCCAGCTCAGGAACCAGCCGGTCCGCGTCGGACGTTCCGAGAAAGAGGTCGACTTCAGGCAGCTCGGATTCCAGCTCGGACCGATGCCGCTCGATCATGCACCCGATCGCGACCAGCGCGCGGCACGCGCCTTCCGTCTTGTACCTGGCGGCGTCGACGATCGCGTCGATCGACTCGGCCTTGGCGGCGTCGATGAAGCCGCACGTATTCACCAGTATGATCTCCGCGTCGTCGAGGCTCTCGGCCTGCACCGCGCCGTACGCGCCGAGCCGCGCCAGGTACCGCTCACTATCGACCGTGTTCTTGTCGCACCCCAGGGTCACGACCCCGACTTTCATCGGTAGTTCCCGAACTTCAGCTCCACTCCGAAGTCCTTCTGCTTGAGCATGGCCATCGCTCCCTGCAGATCGTCCCGCGATGGGGACGTAACGCGAACGGTGTCGCCCTGTATCGCGGCCTGAACCTTCTTGAGCTTCGCCTCCTTGATCGCGGCCGCCACCTTCTTGGCCGCGTCGGCGTCGAGCGCGGTCTTCAGCTTCACGACCCTCGTGACGGTGTCGCCGCCGGCGGTCGTATTCTCCCCGAGATCGAGATTCTTGACGGAGATGCCGCGCCGGATGAGGCGTGTCTGCAGAACGTCGAGCAGCGCGGTCATCTTGAAGTCGTCGTCGGCAACGAGATTGATGACCGACTCCGCGCGCTTGAAATCGATCGAGGCCTTGGAGTCCTTGAAGTCGTATCGCTGCGCGATCTCCTTCTGCGCCTGATTCACGGCGTTGTCGACTTCCTGCATGTCGACCCCGGACGTCACATCGAATGAATTCTGTTGGGCCATGGTGCTATAAACCTATTCGGCCGGGTCCGACTCCGGGGATAATCCAAGCGGGATGCGCAGACCTACCCCAGAAACGACTCCAACGCCCGCTTTCTGGACGCATGCCGTAGGCGCGACAAAGCTTTCTCCTTGATCTGCCGCACGCGCTCACGCGTGATGCCCAGGACCGCGCCTATCTCCTCGAGCGTCATCGGCTCCGAGTCCCCGAGGCCGAAATAGAGCCGGAGGATCTTGGCTTCGCGCTCCTTGAGCTGCGACAGCGACTCCTGCACCGCGTCGGTGAGCGCTTTCTCCAGCGTCTGCTCGTCCGGCGTCGGGTTCAGCGTGTCGGGGAGGTAATCGAGCAGCTTGTTGTCTTCCCCCGGCGTCATCGGCGCGTCGAGCGAGAGATGCGTCTGCGAGATCGACATCGTCTTCGCGACTTCTTCTTCGGTGATGTCCATCCCTTCTGCTATCTCTTCGTGCGTGGGCTCGCGGCCGAGCTCCTGCAGCAAAGAGCTCGCGCGCTTGCCGATGCGATGGAGCGTACCCGCGCGGTTGAGCGGGACCCGCACGATTCGCGACTGCTCGGCCAGCGCCTGCAGGATGGCCTGCCGGATCCACCACACCGCGTACGAAATGAATTTTATTCCCTTCGTCTCGTCGAACTTGTGCGCGGCGCGAATCAGGCCAAGGTTGCCCTCGTTGATCAGATCCGAAAGCGAAACGCCCTGGTTCTGGTATTTTTTCGCGACCGACACGACGAAGCGCAGATTGGAGCGCACCAGGGTGTCGAGTGCCTCCTGGTCGGTCTTGCGGATCCGCTTGGCGAGCTCGACCTCCTGCTCGCGCGTGATGAGCGGATAGACGCTGATGTCACGAAGGTACTGGTCGAGCGAGCCTTCGTCCGAGGACGGCTTCCGGTGTGGTCGCATGCGCTGGCGCGCTATCCTCGAGGAGTGATCGGCCCGCGGGCTGACGCCACCACCGGCCGGACGCTCAGTGTACCCGTGAGCCTACCCGCGCCCAGCGCACGCGGGATCCGGGCTCTTCGCGCTCCGGGTTCTCCGCGTCATAGCTGTAGTACACGAACATCGGCTGACCCCGCACGAGCGTGTCAGGCACGAATCCCCAATACCGGCTGTCCTGCGAGTTATCGCGGTTATCGCCGAGCACGAAGTAGTTGTTGGATGGAACGACGAGCGGACCCCAGTCATCACGGGTCGGCGCGTACTGCCTCGGAGTGGCGCTACCCGCCAGATACGCGAGCTGCCAGGCGAACTCCTCACGCGCCGCGCGCACGCGCCTGTGGGTGCGAACCGCGTACGGCTCGTTCTCGTAGGAGCCGTTACGGTACAGCCTGCCGTCGCGCATCGCGAGCGTGTCGCCGGGAGTGCCAACGACCCGCTTGACGAAGCTCTGTCGCGTGTCCTTCGGAGCCTGGAAGATGATCACGTCGCCGCGGCCCGGCTCGCGAAAGCCTGGTATCCGCGCGTTCACGAACGGGAGCTCTGCGCCGTACACGAGCTTGTTCACGATGAGAAAATCGCCGGCGAACAGCGTTCCCTCCATGCTGCCGCTGGCAATCTTGTACGCTTCGACGAGCGTAGAGCGCATGACCAGAAACAGGACGAGCGCGATGAGGACGGACTTCAACCACTCGCGGAAAAAGCGGCCGCGCGGGCGCGTGGGTCGCTGATTCAGACTGCGTAGCGCATCGTTCCGGCGGCGATCGTTGATCACGGGTTGCATCTGCTTTGAATTAATCGGAACGGGGAAATAGAAGCAAGGCGCCGGGACAGTAGCTCGTGGTTCCTGGGGCGTGGTTCCTGGTACGTGGTTTGTGGCGCGCGGAGCCTACCATCCATGGACTCCGGCCAGCCCCAGTGGCAACAACAAACGACAAACCAGAAACCGCGGGTTCAAGTCGGACTCCCCGCATAATTGTCAATCTGTGCCCGCTGAAGCGTTTCAGAGAAGTCCACGTAGCCCACCTTCGTTTCCGAATAGAAATCGTACACTTCCCAGCCACCCTCGCGGTGCCCATTGCCCGTTTGCTTTACCCCTCCGAACGGAAGATGTGCCTCCGCGCCGATGGTCGGCGCGTTGACGTACGTTATGCCGTTGTCGAGCTCGTTCAAGGCGCGAAACGCGACGTTCACGTTGCTCGTATAGATGGACGAAGACAGACCGTACGGGACGCCGTTGTTCACCGCGAACGCCTCATCCGCGGTACGAACCCGGATCACCGAGAGCACCGGCCCGAAGATCTCTTCCTGCGCGATGCGGTGCGCCGGCTCGACTCGCGCAAAGATCGTCGGCTCGAAGAAGTAGCCGGGGCCCGCATCCTCGGCGCGGCGGCCGCCGCACAGCATGTCGGCCCCGTCTTCGACACCGGTGTCCACGTACCGCTCGACTTTCTTCCGGGATTCCTCGCTGATGAGCGGGCCGACGTCCGTGCCGTTCTTGCGCCCGTCGCCCAGCCTGAGCGATCGCGCGCGCGCCAGCAGCATCCCTACGAATTCGTCGTGGATGCCGCCCTGCAGGATGAGTCGGCTCGTCGCGGTGCACCGCTGACCCGTGGTGCCGAAGGCGCCCCACAGCGCGCCCTCCAGGGCGAGGTCGAGGTTCGCGTCGTCGAGAACGATCTGCGCGTTCTTGCCACCCATCTCGAGCGACAGCCGCTTGTGCATTCGCCCGCAGATCTCGCCCACGATGCGCCCCGTCTCGGTCGAGCCTGTGAAGGATATCAACGCGACGTCGGGGTGCTCGACGATCGCCGCGCCGGCGGTCTCGCCCCGGCCGTGCACGAGCTGCATCACCTCCGGCGGAAGCCCCGCCTCGAGCATTATCTCCACCAGCAGCGTGGCGGTGTGCGGTACGTCCTCGGCGGGCTTGAAGACGCACGCGTTACCGCACACGAGCGCCGGGAACATCTTCCAGGTCGGAATCGCGAGCGGGAAGTTGAACGGGCAGATGATGCCCGCGACGCCGATCGGGCGCCGGAAGCTCATCGCCCACTTGCTGCGGAGCTCGCTCGGAACCGTGTGCCCGAACAGGCGGCGGCCCTCGCTGGATGCGTAGTACGCCGTGTCGATGCCCTCCTGCACGTCGCCCCGAGTCTCGACCAGCGGCTTACCCATCTCCCGCGTCATGGCATCGGCGATCTCCTCCTTTCGAGAGCTCATGATGTCGCCGACCTTCTTCAGCACATCGCCGCGGGCCGGGGCCGGCCACTTGCGCCACACTTCGAAGCCGCGTCGCGCGCTGTCCACGGCGCGCGCCACTTCAGCGCGACCTGAGAGCGGAAACTGACCGATCACGTCGGAAGGATCGGCGGGATTCCGATTGTCGAAATACTCGCCGCCGTCCGGAGCCGACCATCGGCCGGCGATGAAGTTGTTGAACTGTTTCATTGGAATGGGATTGTGGGCAACTGTTGAACCTACCCCTCTTCACGCGAGAGGCCGTACCGCTCGATCTTCTTGTACAGGTTGGAGCGCGGCATGTCGATCACACGCGCGGTCTCCGAAACGTTCCAGTCGAACTGCCGCAGCTTGGATACAAGATACGCCCGCTCAGCGCCGTCCTTGAACGACTCGAAAGTGTCGGCCTGCAGTAGCGACGCGCCCCCCTTGTCTTCGGCGGCGGCACGCGCAGTCACGAGGCGATCCACGTCGGCGCCGGTGATTGAAGGGCCGGGCGCCAGGATCAGCAGACGCTCCACCGTGTTTCGCAGCTCGCGCACGTTCCCCGGCCAGTCCAATGCCTTGAGGCTTGCGAGCGCATCGTCCCTGAACTCGCGCGCCGGAGCGTTCTCGCGCATCGCGATGCTGGCCACGAAATACCGGACGAGCAGGGCGATGTCCTCCTTCCGCTCGCGCAGCGGGGGCACATGAATGGGGACCACGTTGACGCGGTAATAAAGATCTTCGCGGAAGTGGCCGGCCGAGATCTCCGCTTCGACGTTCTTGTTGGTGGCGGCTATGACACGCACGTCGACGGAGACCGGCTTCGAGCCGCCGATTCGCGTCAGCACTCCGTCCTGCAGCACGCGCAGGACCTTGGCCTGCGCCGCCAGGCTCATGTCCCCGATCTCGTCCAGAAAGAGAGTTCCGCGGTTGGCCTGCTCGAACTTCCCGGAGCGATCGCTGAGCGCGCCCGTGAATGACCCTTTGACGTGGCCGAACAACTCGCTCTCAATGAGCTCGCTCGGAATCGCCGCGCAGTTCACCTCGACGAACGGGCCGGCCGCGCGCGGCGAGCGTTTGTGCAGCGCGCGCGCGACGAGCTCCTTTCCAGTCCCATTCTCGCCGGTGATCAACACCCGCGCCGGCGTCGGCGCCACTTTCTCGATTTTCTCGAGCAGCCCGCGCACCGCGCCCGACTCTCCGACGATCTCGTAGCTGGAGCCGATGGCCTCCTTGAGGCGCGTGTTCTCTTCCTTGAGCTCGAGATGCGCGAGCGCGTTGCGAATGGTGACCAGAATCCGGTCCGTATCGAGCGGCTTCTCCATGATGTCGTAGGCGCCGAGCTGGGTGGCCTCGACCGCGGTCTGGATGGTCGCGTGCCCGCTGATCATCACGATCGGCACCGTGTCGTCCTTCTCACGCATGCGCTTGAGCGCTTCCAGCCCGTCCACTCCGGCCATTTTCACGTCGAGAAAGACCAGATGCGGCTTCCATTGCGTGAATGCGGTGATCCCGTCGGCGGCGTTCGCCTCGGATCGTACCTTGTACCCTTCGTATTCGAGCAACTGCCCGAGGGCAGCGCGTATCCCCTGCTCGTCGTCGACGATCAGGACCCTGCGCTCGACTCCCCCATTGCCGCTGCGCACTTCGGCCTCGCGCGCGCGCGCAGGACTCACTGCGGCCGTTTGTAGAGAGTCACCATGCCTCCTCCGACGCGCACGTCACCGACACCCGGTGGCAGCGGGAGCGATATCGCGCCCGGCGCGAGCGGGCCGCGGTCCTCCGTCTTGTCGATCTGCCGGACGATGCGCGGAATGATTCCCGACGGGGCGCGCATTTGGCCGAACCGGAGCTCCTTCACCACGAACTGGCCTTCACCAGTAGCGAGGACGCTCATCGTGCCGCTGAGCATGAGCGTGTCACGATCGCTCAGCATCTGCGCCAGTGGACCGAGGACTTTGGATCCGCCGATGTCGGCGAGAGACACGAGGCCGCGGACCGCGAGCCTGTCTCCGATGACAGCCGCCTCGAGGTCCTGCGCTGTCTCCGGCAAGGAGTTAGACATCTCGAGGAAGATGTACGACGCCACCTGACCAGCGCTCAGTGCCGTGTAGGCCTGCCCTCCCGCGAGGCTCTCGACCGCAGAACGGCCCTGGACCCCCAACGCCGGCGTGAGTCGCTCCCATACGATCGCGCGCGGCGCCCCGGCTGCTGCAGACTCATCGTCCGGCACCCGAGCGTACCAGTAGTAGGCGACGGCCACACCTATGGCGAGGACTACGAGACAACCGAGCTTGCGAACGCAGCCGAACATGGGTCGTTTCCGGTGGCGGGGGCGGATGGGTAATTACAAAGATATTCCCGGTTCGCCCGCTCTGAAGAGCAGAATCACTCTGCCCTCGCCGCCGACGCGCGGTACCGCAGCGCCTCCGCGACGTGGGGCGCCTGGACCGACGGGTCGCCGTCCAGATCCGCGATGGTCCGTGCGACCTTGATCACCCGGTGGTACCCGCGCGCCGATAGCGAGAGTCTGTCGGACGCCGTCTCCAGCATCGACCGCGCTTCCGCCGAAATTTTCGTGTTCGCGCTCAGCCAGCGACCGGGGACATGAGCGTTCGCGCGATCGCCGAAAACGTTCGCGTATCTCCGGCGCTGCCTGGAGTGCGCGGCCGCGACGCGCTGCCGCATGCCGGCGGACGACTCGCCGCGCGCGCCACAGCCAAGCTCGCGCACGGGCACCGCGCCAACCGCCACGTGCATGTCAATGCGGTCGAGCAGAGGGCCCGATAGCCGGGAGCGGTATCGTGCCGCGTCCGCGGGCGTGCAGGTGCACGCGCTTGCGGGATCACCTGCATGCCCGCACGGGCACGGATTCATCGCGCCCACGAGCGTGAAGCGCGCGGGGTAAGTGACCGAGCTCGACGCACGGGCAATGACGACCCTCGCGTCCTCCAGCGGCTGCCGCAACGACTCCAGCACGTGCCGCGGAAACTCCAGGAGCTCGTCCAGAAACAGCACGCCGTGGTGGGCGAGACTCACCTCCCCGGGCCGTGGCGAAGAGCCTCCACCGATGAGGCCTGCCCCGGAGATGGAATGGTGCGGCGCCCTGAAGGGCCGCTGCGGCGTTGTGGCGGCATCCGCCGTGAGCGCGCCCGCCACGGAATGAATCGCGACGACTTCGAGCGCCTCTTCCTCGGTAAGCTCCGGAAGAACGGTCGGCAGTCGGCGTGCGAGCATCGTCTTCCCCGTTCCCGGCGGTCCGATCATCAACACGTTGTGCCGCCCCGCGGCCGCTACTTCGAGCGCGCGTTTCGCCGCCTCCTGCCCGACGACCTCCGCAAAGTCGCACGAGTCCCGCGGATCCTCCCGCGCGACCGGCCGCTCGGGCGCCACAAACTTGCCCGCGCGCAGCTCGGCCACCAGCTGTGCGAGCGTCGCGGGCGCCGCAAGCGCGAGCCTGCTCACTCTCGCCGCCTCGGCGACATTCAGTGGCGGAATAACGAGCGTGTACGGCGGCGCGCGACGCGCCACGTCCCGCGCGATCGGCAGCGCGCCGCGCACGGGCCGCACCGACCCATCGAGCCCCAGCTCGCCGACGATCACCACGTTGTCAACGGCCGCCGCCGGCAACTGTCCAGTCGCGACGAGAATCCCAATCGCTATCGGAAGATCGAAAGCTGTTCCCTCTTTCCTTCGATCAGCTGGCGCGAGATTGACCGTCACCCGCTTATGCGGCACGACGAACCCCGAATTGACCAGTGCAGCTGCGACCCTCTCCCTGCTCTCCTTCACGCCCCCGACCGCGAGCCCCACGATCGTCCACACCGGCAGCCCCTGCGCGGCATCGACTTCCACAGTCACGCCGTACGCGTCTATCCCCTGCACCGCCGCCGACTGCACTGACGCAAGCATCGCGGGAGCGTAGTCGCATCCTTTCCCTTTGCGCGAACCAAAACCCGGGCGACCGCAGCGAATTACCGCAGCTTGCAGAATGGACGCGCTTTTCCAAAGTCGTGCAGTCAGGCGGATTTAGGCGCAGGCCGGCCTAAGGCGGCGTCTTAGCGAGCGCAGTTTGCGAGCGTAGCCGCCGAGGCCGGTCCTGCGCCGCAATCCGCCTGACTGCACGGCACGCACAAAAAAAACGGGGCGCCCAATTTCTGGACGCCCCGTTGTGTTCAGCTGCGGTTGTTACGGCGTGCGAATCCGGCCGTCGCCACCAACGGTGACGATACGGAAATCATCGCGACGGTTGAGCTGATGACACGCTTCCGTCATCGGGCGCTCGCTGCAAACCGGACGCTCTTCGCCATAGCTGACGAGGTCGAACCGGCCGGCATCGATGCCACGATCTGCCAGGTAATGTCTCGCGGAAGCCGCACGGCGCTGTCCGAGAGCCAGGTTGTACTCATCCGATCCACGGTTGTCCGTATTGCCTTCGATCCGGATCCGCATGCCAGGATTGGCCTGCAGCCACGGAACCTTACGGTCAAGCGTTGCAGCTGCATCCGGTCTGATATCCGACTTGTCGAAGTCGAAGTAGATCGGAGCCGTGATCGCGCTGGAATCAACCGCCATAGGTGCACGGCAGTTCATGTCCGTCGCGAGGATGTTGCTGTCATATACGCAGCGGGCCGGTGCCATTGGAGCGCGGCAGTTCGGATCCGATGCCATGATGTTGCTGTTGTACTGGCAACGAGCTTCCGGCGCGCGGCAGTTCGGATCCGACGCGAGGATGCTGCTGTTAAACGTGCAGACCATCGGCGGAGGAGCAGGCTGGCCACGAGCAGCGCCGCCAAGGAACAAGCTCAGACCGGCACGCGCCGCATAGTTCAGCGTCGCTTCCGGCTCCGATTCCGGCATGTAGTCCACCACACCGTCGATACGCAGCGCTACGCGCGGCGCAAAGCCGATACGAATACCAGCGATACCCGACGCGCCGTAGTTGTACGTCGCAGGACGGGGCGTGACGTCATCCCCGGCGCCGTAGTTGGTGCGCACAACACCGCCGCCGATGAGGAACGAGCTGTTGGAACCCATGAATCCCGCGAACGGGAAGTTGTAGTTCAGACGCAGCGCGAACGTCGAATAATCGATCTCCTCGAACCGGCGAACCGGGATCGGGGCGGTGTTCGACGCCTGCGTGTTGTCGAGCGGCGACCACTGGCCATCACCTTCGATCTGCCAGTTCGGCGTCAGGAAGACACCGGCGCGACCGCCATAACCGATTCCGTCGTCAGGACGGTTGCCGCCATTGAAGCCGGCGTTGTCCTCGTCCATGAACGAATACTGGACGAATCCGCCGAGTTCGAGCGTGCCGGGAAGCGGCTGCGGGGTATCGTCCCACCATACCATCGGGCCGGACGTCATTCTCGACATGCCCATAAACTGGCTGGCCGGGTCGGGCCAGAAATCAAGGCCCGCCTGGAAGCGGTAGTTAATCGTCGCGTCGGGCTCCGAGTTCGGCATGTAGTCCACGAGCGCCTGCAGCCGCAGGGCCGTGAAACCGCCGAAGGCCGCAGTAAAGCCAAGCGCGCCCTGAGCACCGTAGTTGTAGTTGTAGCCGGTGTTCCCAGTCCGGTAGCTGCTCAATACCGCGCCGCCACCGACTTGGAAGCCGGCGTTGAAGCCGGTCATGGCCGTGAACGGGAACGCGAACATGAGACGCGCCGAGATCGGGCCGTACTTGGCGTCGCGGTCAGGTCCCGGGCCGTTGTAGTCGGGCTCCGTGGACGAGCCTTCCGCCTCGAGGAACACGTTCGGGCTAATGAAAGCTCCGATTCGACCACCATATCCGAACGCGTCATCAAAGCCGATGTCGTCGTCGAACAGGGTGTATTGTCCGAAACCGCCTAGGATCAACGTGCCGGGCTGTTGTGCAACAACCGGGGCAGCGAGAAGCAGGGCGGCCATCGAACAGATGGTCCAACTCCTTCTTATCATGCGCACATCCTCTTTCAAAAGGGTGATAAAAAAAACCCAACCGTGCTACGCTCCGACCAGCCACAGGCAGGATATGTGCCGATTATGCGATACCTCACCGCCTAAACACCTATCCAGCTAAGCCTTACGCCTGCAAACATACCACGAACCGCGAAAAACGCCAGACTCTGGGTGCATTACGCAAACATATGTCGTAAATAGACTTGCATCCCGTAGCGCACTTTGGGCACTCTAGGCGTTGTCGATATGCAATTTGGAAGCCATCCAGGGTGATCGCAGTGTCCGGCGACGGACCCTCATCCCTGGGACTCGCCCGGGTGCATCCTGAGCGTGATTCTTACCGTGGTCCCCCGCCCTGGTCCGCTCTGGATGTCGATCGTCCCGCCCCACGCTTCCACGAGCCGCCGGCTGATCGCCAGGCCCAGCCCGCTCCCGGTCGTGCGCGTCGAGAAATGCGGCTCGAATACCCGCGGCATCGCGGCAGGCAGTATCCCCGACCCATCGTCGGTCACTTCGACCGTGAGCTGACGCGACGTCTCGCCGACACGCACCACAACGCGCGTCGCCCCCGCATGGCGCGCGTTCTCCAGCACGTTGAGCAACACCTCCCTAAGCTCCGCCCGGCCCGCCAGAGCTGGCGTGGGCTCCCCCGCACCGGTCACGTCCCACTGGACATCGGCTCCAGCCATCCGCTCCAGCTCGATCACGTCGTTGACGATGGCGGAGACATCCACCTCCTCGGCCCGCGGAAGGTCGGGCGCCGCGCTGCCGTACCTGCTGAACGCGCGCGCGATGTTGTCCAACCGGTCGATCTCTTCGAGCATCCGCTGCATGTTGGCGTCGAACACCGCGTCGAAGTCCACCCGCGGATCATGCCGCGAGCGCTGAAGGTGCTGCACGCCCAGGCGCATAGGCGTGAGCGGATTCTTGATCTCGTGCGCTATCTGCCGCGCCATCTCTCCCCAAGCCAGAACCCGCTCGGCGCGCGCGAGCTCCCGCCGGCTGGCATCGAGATCGTCAGCCATTCTGCGCACCGCCGTGAACGCCTGCGAGAATTCAGTGGGCGGCCTCACCGGAAGCGGTAGCTGGTCCTCGCCCCGCGCGATCGCTCTGACAGAGCGCCGGAGGGCATCGATCGGAGCAGCGAACTGGCGCGCGGCTACTCCGCTGAGCACGAGCGCCGCGAGCGCGCCCAGCGCCGTCGAAAACAGGAGAAGCACGCCGAGGTCGTTTCGCCGGCGGGCGAGCGCTTCGTCGTCCCCGCGAGCAGGCGCGGCTATTACGAACCGCTCGCCGGTAAAGCCGACGGACGCGCGATACCCGAAGAGGACCGAGTTGCCCCCGATCGTCATCTCGCGGCTGGCGGTGATCTCGTCTCCGAGCTCGAGCGACCGGAATACGCTCGGATGTAGGGCCCTGCCCGCCGGTGACAGCTCCCAATAGAGCGAATCGCTGGTCTCCGAGAGCTGACCTTCTCTATAAAGAAAAAGCGGGAGCCCGAACCGCGCGCCCACGAGCTCGACGTTTCGCTCCGCGCCGGCCGCGATCACGGCGTTGAGCGTCTCGCGAACCACGAGCTGGCGCGTCTGCCGGAAATCGCTTCGCAGACGGCGGGATGACCAAAGCGAGAACGCGAGGGCCGGCGCGAGAAAAAATACGAACAGCGCGAGGGTCAGCCGCGCGCGGTAGCTCCTGCCCCAGTGGCGAATGCGCACCCGCGCGCGCGTGAAAGCCCCACCTTCGGCCGCGGCCGCGAGCATCCACAGTCCCCATGCGGCCAGCAGGTCCAGAAGCACCACCAGCACCAACCGCTGGAACAGCGCCCAGGAGGAGCGCGTGTCCACCTCGAGGTGCACCCGCGCGACGCCGGATACCGTCTCGATCGCATCGTCCGCGTGCAGCTCGTTCCCGATCCGCTTCCATCTGATCCCGCTGGACGGCGCCGAGCCCGTCGCCGGACGATCGGCGAGGTACAACACGTAGGGCGCGGTCTCCGATAGCTCCGGCGGAAGTCCCAGCAGCGGACCGAACGGGTCCGGGGCGATTAGCCGCGTGCGCGGCAGCACGGCAATCGACGTAGCCCCGCCGCTGTGCGGAACGACGAGCAGGTCCTGCACGCCGGCGCCAGACAGGACGCGTCGCACCAGCGCCTCGCCGGTTACCACCGCCTCCATCACCGCGCGGGCGATCGCGCTCGTGTCCTGCGCAACCCGGGCCGCGTCAAAGCTCGCCAGCGGTCGGCCCCGTGAGTCCCACGACCGCAGAGAAAGCGGATACCCGGCAATCGCAAGCTCGCTGTCTACGTACCGTTGTAACAGGTCGGCTCTGGACACCGGCGGACGGCCGGCCGAGAGCTGCTCGCGCAGGCGGTCGAGCAGCACCGCCGCATATTCATCCCCGGCTTTGAGGGAGGCGACGTCCGCCTCCGCGAGCGTCATTCGCTGCTGAGTCGTCGTGCGCCACACGACAGCCGCGGCCAGCACTCCCGCGATCACCGCGACAGCCAGCGCGTGCGACCCGACCAGGGCCCGGCGTCGGGGTTGGATCCCCGTTGCCAGCCATGCCCCGAGCAAGAGCAGCGAAAAACAAATCAGGAACAGCGGCAATTCCCACATCAGCCACAGGGATATCGTGCTGCCCCGTGGCGGCTGGCCGATGCCCGATGCGAGCGCGTCGAGCAGGTAAACCCCGGACGCCGCAGCCAGCATGCCGCCAGCGATCGATGCCAACCGGCTCTGGAACCGCAGCCGCGCGCGCATCACCGCGTAGACCGCGAGGAGCAGCACGACCGCGGTTAGCGTCAGCGCAGCGGCGCTCGCCGTCCAACGGCCCCCCGCGGGCGAGTAATAGTAGGAAGGATTGAACCAGCGGGCCGCGTTGGAGAAGTAATTCAGCGGAACGATCGCGATACAGGAGCCGCACACGCTGAGCGCCAGCACACGGTGGACGATCGAGCGACTGTGAAACGAGACCCAAAGGAGAGACACCAGGGCGAGCGCAAGGACGGCCGCTATGCGCGTGCGCGCACGAGATGCGGCTTGGAGGCTTATCTCGCCCGGTGACGCGGGGAGAGCCTGCACTCTCAGAAGTGGGTTACCCGCCGGGTCCCGCAGCAGAACCTCTCCGCCGGCGGAAGAATCGCCGAATACGTAGGCGAAGCCGGTGACCGGGTGACGCGCAATGACCTGCTCGTCAAGGGCAGTCGAAAGTCGGTCCCCCGGCGGCTCCGCGTGCAGCACGAACGATGCAACCGCCAGGCGATCGCCGCGCGCCGCTACTGCGTTGACCGTTGTGAAAAAGCGATCGGACGTGACGCTGAGCGGCGCGGTGATGTCTTCGGCCGCGACTCTCAGGCGGCCGCTCCACGCCAACCGGCGCCCCCGCTCGAACAGCATCACTCCCCAGGCGGGGTCCCCGGTGCGGCTCACGGGAATTCCGTCGAACGCTTCGCTCGGCGAAGCGGGCGCGTCGAGCGCCGCCTCAGCGACCGACTGTACGCGCGCGATTTCGCGCGCCAGCTGCTCCCGCAGGTCCGCTACGGCGCGCGTGCGTATCCGCGCAGGGGCCGCGATCTGGTCGCCGCGGTCCGCGGAAAACGCTAACTTGGGATGCAACGGATACCTGCTCCACGCAGCAAGCGTGAATGCGACGGCGCTGAGCAGCACCAGCCAGCGCAGCATGCGGCCGCCGTTCGCGACGGAGCGGGTTCGAACTTCGGAGCTATCTGTGTCTTCCGTACCCATTCAATCGTTCCGCGCTGGATCAGCCGCGACGGCTACCGCGCATGCCGCCCGGCCGCTGCGCATCAAGGAGATGCTGCCTTCCCAGATCGCCGCGGTGCTGCGGGAGGATCCGCGGCTCATCATCCCCGTCGGAACGTGCGAGCAGCACGGCCCGCATCTCCCCATCGGTGTGGCGACTCTCATCATCGAGCACCTCGCTGACGATCTGTCGGCCGAGTATGGCGTTCTCCGCGCGCCAACCGTGGAGTATGGGGTAAACGTGGACACGGAGAGAGGCCTCGCCGGCAACGGATCACTGAGGCGCAAGACGCTGCACCGCATGCTCAACGATCTGCTCGATTCCTGGGAAGCGTCGGGTGTGCGCGAGTTCATCCTGCTTACCGCTCACGGGCACGATCCACACCAGGAGGCGCTGGCCACGGTGGTGACCGCGCAGGCGCGCGTTCGCGTCGTCGACGCGTTCGGAGTGAACGTGGCGGATCTCCTCGAAGGACAGGTGGAGCCGATGCATGGTGACGAGGTAGACACGTCCATCCTCCTTTACCTGGCGCCGGATCTCGTGAACATGAATCTGGTGCGCGACAATATGATGGACCGCGAGCGACTTCGACGTTATCGCCGCGGCAACCTCAAGCTTCCCGCGGGGAGCGGCGCCTCCATCGGGCGGCCGTCGCTCGCGACCGCCGAAAAAGGCCGCCTTCTGTATGAGCGGATCAGGGCGCGCATCAGCGACCGCATATTCCTCGCGCCTTCGCTCGAAAGCTGAGCGTAAACGCTCTGCTCGTGCGCAGCCCGAAACTTCGCGTACCGCCCACCGTATGTTCGACAACTACACACACGTAAGGCCCATGCGATTTTCGCTTCTGCTCGCCATCAGTCTGATTGCCGCGCCAGCGCTCGCGCAGAGCCCGACCAGAGCGGATTCCGCCGGTCGGGACCTGACGCTCCAGGAAGCGCTCGCGCTTGCGGCCAGGTTCAATCCATCGCTACGCCAGGTGGCGAACGACATTCGCGGCGCGAATGCCGCCGTCAGAGCGGCCTACGGCGCATTTCTCCCCTCTGTAGACGCCGCGCTCAGCTCGGAGTTCCAGCAGGGTGGGCGCCAGATCTTCAGCGGAGCGAGCCTGGGCGCGAGCTCGGACGCAATGCAATCGTCGTATCGGCTCGGGGTGAACTACAGGCTTAGCGCGGCGACCTTCATCAACCCGGCGCTGCAAAAGGCAAGTCGTGAAGGTGTCGAAGCCGACATAACCGGCGTCGAGTCGGTGATCCGCTCCAACGTGGCTCAGCAATACCTGAACGTCCTCGCCGCCGACGCTCGCGCGGACCTGCAGGACACGCTCCTGATCGCGGCGGAAGCGCAGGTTGTTCTGGCCAAGGCGCGCGAGATTGTCGGCTCGGGCACGGAGCTCGACGTCCGCCGCGCTGAAGTTGCTCGCGGACAGATCCAGGTCCAGCAGATCCGCGAGCGCAATC
Organism: Gemmatimonadaceae bacterium; assembly: GCA_013817305.1. Classification (GTDB taxonomy): domain Bacteria; phylum Gemmatimonadota; class Gemmatimonadetes; order Gemmatimonadales; family Gemmatimonadaceae; genus JACDCY01. Next base: position 29,387 of record JACDCY010000022.1, read on the forward strand.
AGGTGGACATCGAAAAGCTCCGCCTTTTTCAGGAGATGGGAATCGACCCGCGCACCGACGTGAATCTTTCGACGGTTTTCGCCGTCGAGCCCCTCTCGCTCGAGCTGGACCGTCTGCTAGCTCTCGCGCGCGAGCAGAATCCCGTGCTGCTGGCGACGCGCCAGCGCGAGCGCGTCGCTGAGCTCGGCGTGAAGCGCCAGCGGGGTGAATACATGCCGACGTTGACGATGAGCACCGGGCTCGCCGGCTACACGTACGAGTACACCAACCCGGATTTCCTGGTGCAGCAGGCGCAGGGTCAGGTCGTGTCACAGCAAGCGGCGTGCGTCGAGCGCGAGCAGCGGTTCGCCGCCGCCGGGCTCCCGAGCCAGCTGGCCGGGTGCGGATCGGTGGTGTTCACCGACGCGCAGGCCGCCGCCCTCCGCCAGCAGAACAACCAGTTCCCGTTCGGCTTCACCAGCAGCCCCCGCTCGATCTCGGCGACGTTGTCCGTGCCGGTTTTCGACGGCTTCGCCCGCGGGCTGCGCCGCCAGGAAGCCGTTGCAGCGAGCGACGACGCCCGGCACGCGGTTCGAGCTCGCGAGCTTGCCGTCACGACCGACGTGACCGCCGCATACCTGACGCTCCAGACCGCGGTACGCACGGTATCGCTCCAGGAGCGGAACGCGTCGATGGCGCGCGACGAGATGAAGCTGTCGCAGGACCGCTACCGCATCGGTATGGCGGGGTTCATCGACCTCACGCAGTCACGGGACGCTTTCGAGCGCGCCGAGAGCGCGCGGATCACCGCGATTTACGACTATCACAAGGCCTTCGCCGCGCTGGAAAGCGCGGTCGGCCGGCCTCTTCGCTGACGGAGCGATAAATGACCAAGAAGAAGAAATGGACCCTGCTCGCCGGCGCCGCCGTCGCGATCATCGCGATCGCCGGGATTGCCGCCGTCTCCGGTGGTGACAAGCCGACGGAAGTGCGCATAGAGCCGGTGGAGCGGCGCGACCTGGTCGCCTCGGTAACCGCGAGCGGGCAGGTCCAACCGCGGTCCAAGGTAGACCTCAGCGCCGACATCACAGGCCGGATCGTCCGGCTTGCGGTGCGCGAGGGCGACCGCGTGACCAAGGGCCAGTTCCTGCTCGAGATCGACCCGTCCAACTACATAGCCGAGTCCGAGCGCTCCGCCGCCGCGGTGGCGAGCAGCCAGGCCAACCTGCGGCAGGCGCGGAC
>JACDCY010000023.1 GCA_013817305.1 Gemmatimonadaceae bacterium
CTTCGCAGCCGGATAGCGGCCGGGCGGCCGCCGGCTCGCCAGGTGGGACGTATGACCGCTCGCTCGCCGGCGCGGTCGCGCAATTCCAGGCGCGAAGCGGAATCGTCGTGGACAGCGTGCTCGGCGGCGAAACTCTGGAGGCACTGAACAAGCCCGCCCAGTACCGCCTAGGGCAGATCGCGGCGAACATGGAGCGCTTCCGCTGGCTCCCCCGCACCTTCGGATCGCGCTACATCTTCGTGAACGTGCCGGCGTTCCGTCTGGAAGCATGGGACGGAGGAAAGGTCGCGCTCGAAATGAAGGTGATCGTGGGCCAGGAGTACGAAGATCGCGCGACGCCCGTGTTCAGCGATTCCATGGAGTACGTCGTATTCCGTCCCTATTGGCTGGTGCCAACGGGCATCGCAGAGAAGGAGATATTCCCCAAGGGCCAGGGCTACCTCGCGGCGAACAACATGGAGACCTATACCGCGCAGGGTCAAACGCGCGTGCGCCAGCGTCCCGGCGACAAAAACGCGTTGGGACTGATCAAGTTCATGTTTCCGAACGACTTTGCGATCTACCTGCACGATACTCCCAACGGCGAGCTGTTCAAGGAGGACGTGCGCGCTTTCAGCCACGGCTGCATCAGGGTGGAAAGGCCCGACAAGCTCGCCAACTTCGTGCTCGGCTGGCCGGAGGATCAGATCAATGCCGCGATGAACAGCGGCGCGGACGATCGTACGGTGAAGCTGCCCAAGAAGCTCCCGGTGTACATCGCGTATCTCACGACGTACATGCGCGGCGGCCAGTTGTATTTCGGTAATGACCTCTACAGTCGGGACGATCGCCTGATCTCAGCGGTCGCGCCGGCGGCGATGCCGACGACCAAGGCCGTCGAAGCAGTTCAGGCCCTCAGGCGAATCGCTGAGAGATAGCGGTTAATCAACGTTCATTTCGACGACCGGCAATCGCGGAATTTCGAGCTTTACGGCGCGGTCATTGCAAATGAGATAAGCAGAAATTTCATTCACAAAACACGGAGGCTCACATGACGGATCGCAACGACTTTCCAGACAAGGCCCGCGACCATAACCCCGGGGTCGGCGAACAGGTCGGCGAAGGCGTAGGTGGCATCGGTGGCACGCTCGCAGGAGCGGCCATCGGCTCGGTTGCCGGTCCCGTGGGTACCATCATCGGCGGAATCGCCGGTGCGCTCGGCGGCTGGTGGGCTGGTGAGAAGGCAGGCCGTGCCGCCGAAGACTTCGGTGATCACGAGCCGAAGTACCGCGAGCATTACGACGCGAACTCCTCGAGCGAAGTAGACTGGAATACCGCTCGCTCAGGGTATGGCGTGGGCCACATGGCCGGCCGCAATCCGAGCTACAGAGGCCGCAGCTACGATGAGGTCGAGTCCGATCTACGCAAGGGATTCAAGGATCGCGACCGCGATTTCGACAGGATGAAGCCGTACGTTCGGCATGGGTACGAGCGTACCTCGAAGTCCGATTGGAGCGACGAGTAAAACCTGCCACTTAGAACTGCCAAGCTGGTAGCGGCCAGCTGGAAGCTACGGGCTACGAGCTCAGCTGTTAGCTAGCCCGTAGCTCGTAGCTTGCCGCTGGCCGCTACCAGCTTGGCTGTTCTATGTGGCAGTTAGCCAATCTTGACCTTCTCCATGACCACATTCGTCTTGGGACGGTCCCCGGGCGCAGTCGGGGTCACGCCGATCGCCTCGATGATATCCATGCCGTCGACGACCTTGCCGAACACGGCGTGCTTGCCGTCCAGCCATGACGTCGCGGCCAGCGTGATGAAAAACTGCGAGCCGCCGGTGTTCGGGCCCGCGTTCGCCATGGAGAGGACTCCAGCCCCATCATGCTTCAGCTCCGGATGGAATTCGTCTGGAATGACGTAACCCGGGCCGCCGGTGCCGGTGCCCTTCGGATCACCGCCCTGAATCATGAATCCCTTGATGACGCGGTGAAAGATCACGCCGTTGTAGAATCCTTTCTCGGCGAGATCGATGAAGTTTTTCGTCGTCTTTGGAGCGCGGTCCTCGAACAGCTCGACCTTGAAGGTGCCGAGGTTGGTATCAAATTGGGCGATGCGGTTCACGTGATTCTCCGGTGCGGGGTGGTCGTCGTAGGATAACGCAACATCATCCAATCCAAGAGCCCGCGGGCGTGTGGGTCGGTCGCGATGTTGAACTGCGATTGCAGATTGAGGACCCTTGCGGCCTCAGGACCAACGACAATTGCGGATCGGCGATTAAAGGGAGGACTGAGGATGAGGGGAGCGGGGATCGCTTTATGGTTCTCTCCGCGGTCCTCACTAAATCGCCGATCCGCAATTGTCGTGAGTCCTGAGGCCGCAAAGTCCTCGATCCTCAATCCGCAGTCGCCACAGCAGGGCAAAGTGACCCCCACTGCCCGCGGCATTCGGCCGGCGCGACCTCCTTCATCGTGTGAAGACGTGCTCCGGATGTCTGAAGCTCTTGAATTCCAGGGCATTGCCTGTGGGGTCGAGCACGAACATCGTCATCTGTTCTCCGGGCTGGCCAGCCGCGCGTGTCGTGGGCTCGATTACAAACGGAATTCCTGCAGCGCGAATGGCATCGGCGACGCTCTGGAAACGGTTCCAGGGGAGGATCGCGCCGAAATGGGGCATTGGGACCGCGACGTTTTCCACGGAACCGGAGCTTCGCGCCGGTACCGCCTCGTCCGACCGGTGAGCCGAGATCTGGTTGCCGAAGAAGTCGAAATCCACCCAGCCGTCGGTGCTGCGACCCTCCTCGCACCCCAGCACCCCGCCGTAAAAACTCCTGGCCGCCTCGAGATCCCGCACGAAAAACGCGAAATGAAATGGAGAGTTCATGGCCATGAGGGTAATATGCGCCGGTGAAAATTACGACGATATTCTGGGACATCGGCGGAGTCCTGCTCACCAACGGATGGGACACGGCCGCGCGGGACCGGGCCGTCAGGAAGTTCGGGCTGGACCGCGGCGATTACGAGCAGCGGCACGCGATGGCTGTCCCGGAGCTGGAAATCGGCCACATCACGCTCGACGAGTATTTGAATCAGACGATCTTCTGCAGCGACCGCGCGTTCCCGCCGAAGGCGTTCAAGGACTTCATGTTCGAGCAGTCGCGCCCGATTGAGGGCGCCATCGATGTGCTCGCGGAGGTAGCGGGTACGCGCGGGTACCTGCTCGGCACGCTCAACAACGAGTCACGTGAGCTCAACGAGTATCGACTCGACACGTTCGGCTTGAGGCAGTGGTTCAGCGTTTTCGTTTGCTCGTCCTATCTCGGGGTGATGAAGCCGGGCCCGGCGATATTCCGCATCGCGCTCGATCTCGTGCAGCAGGATCCTGCCCGGGTCCTCATGATCGACGACCGGCCGCTCAACGTGGAGGCGGCGACGAAGGCCGGGATGCACACGATCCACTTCCGCGATTCCGACCAGCTACGCCTCGATCTGCGGAAGTTCGCCTAGACGCGGAACGCGCCGGCGCTACAGCGCCCTCGCGTTGAAGGTGTCGCACTGTTCGACGTCACCGCTCTCGATGCCGCGCTTGAACCAGCGAACCCGCTGCTCCGAGCTCCCGTGCGTGAAGCTTTCCGGCACGACCGTGCCCTGCGTCTGGCGCTGGATCCTGTCGTCGCCGATCGCGGCAGCTGCATTCAACCCTTCTTCAATGTCACCGGCTTCGAGAATCTGGCGTGAGCGGTTGGCATGATTGGCCCAGATCCCGGCGAAGCAGTCGGCCTGCAGCTCCTGCATGACCGATAGCCGGTTGGATTCCGCTTCACCCGCCCGCTGCCGCTGACCCGCGGTGCGCTCGGAGATGCCGAGTTGGTTCTGCACATGGTGCCCGACTTCATGCGCGATCACATACGCCTGCGCGAAATCTCCGTTGGCCTTGAACCGCGTCCGCAGATCGTCGAAAAAGCTCAGGTCGATGTAGATGTCGCGGTCCAGCTGGCAGTAGAACGGCCCCATCGCCGCCTGGCCCGTTCCGCAAGCTGAGGGCGTCGATCCGGTAAAGAGCACGAGCTTGGGCTCTTCGTAGTCCTGCCCGTTGGCCTTAAAGATTGCATTCCATGTGTCCTCCGTATCGCCCAGTACTGCGGCCACTCGGTCGCGGTTGGGATCGTTGGCGAGCGCCGCCGAGTCCTCGGGCGACACGGGACCGCCCTGGGGAGCCGAGTTCATGAGCGCGCCGGGATCGACGCCGAGGAAAAGCGCGATGAGCAGCACCGCGATGCCGCCAATCCCCCCGCCCATGGCCGGGCCCATCCTCATTCCACGCCTGTCTTCGATATTGGTGCTACGTCGTCCGAGTCGCACGCACGCCTCCGGTGATGGAAAGGGGATCCACGTTCCCTACAAGCAACTGCCGTACTAGCGCGGCGGATGTTGCCTTAAAAAGACTTACCGCGTCCTTTTCATGGTGCCACGCTATACGCCGCTGTCCGTGACCGAATACGGACCTTCAACTGTCGGTCGCCGCCGGGTCGGTAACCTCGCCGTGTTCCTCATAGTCGCAACGGCGGCCGCCGCATTGGGCTATCTGCCCTGGCAGGTCCCCGCGATGCTGACCCCTTGGCTAGCGGGAGTTTGGCTGACGACGCGGGCGATGCATCGCGCTTCTTCTGCGCGCAAAGAGCAGGGAATAGAGACCGCCTCCTATTGTCTCGACGCCGCCTGGCTCACAGGCGTCTGTTTTTTTGTCGGCGGCGCCCACTGGCTCGCGAGCGCGTTCTACGTGCTGCTGGTCATCACGGCAGCAGGGTCTCTGCCGATGGCCAGAGCAGTGCTGGTAGCCGGGGTGGCCTGGATTGGCTTCGCCTGGCTGGCGCTGGGCCAGGCGACCGGCGCCATCACCCTCCCGGAATTTGACCCCACTGCAGGCGACGCGCAGTCCTTTTCTTTCGCCTTGTTGACGGTGGTCATTCAGGGGACGACTCTCGCGTTGGCGCTGTTGCTGCAACAGTCGCTGCTCGGCGCCCTCAGAAGGTCTGAGGCCAGGCATCGAGCCATACTGAACGCCGCTTCCGACGTGGTTGTCGTGCTGGATCGGAACGGCTTGATTCGCGACGCGAGCGAAGTATTTGCGGAACGCACGACCTATCCGATCCGCGGCTTGGTCGGCCGCAGCTTTGCCGACATCGTCGACAGTGAGTATCGCGAGACATGGACACGGAATCTCAGCGTCGCTTGCTCTGGCGAGCATGCCGCGTTCGATATCGCGTATCGGTCGGCCCAGTCCAACCGCGGCTGGATCTCGGGGACGCTGGTGCCGCTCCCGGCTGAGGACGGCGAGGAGAGGGTACTCATGATTGCGCGCGATGTCAGCGCGGACCAGGGTCGCGCGCGACCGGCGCGGCCCGCGCGAGCGCCGACCTCCGGTTAACCGCGATCGGGCGCGCGGGAAAGGAAGCGATGCGTGTGCTCCCATCCTGACGGATCGCGACGCAGCTCGGCGTCGAATACCGCGGTCATTCGGCGCGTGGCGTCAGCGACCGTCAACGGCTGCACGTCAATCTCGGAGCCCAGAGCGATCTGCAGTCGTCCGGCACGATAGCGCGTAATCACCGGTACGATCGGCACGTTTGCCGCGACCGCAATGCGGGCGATGCCTGTAGACATTTGAACATCACGGGCAAGCAGAGTGACGGCGGTGGTGTGACTACCCGCGTTTCCGAAATGGTCCGCAGTCACGGCCGCGGAGCTGCCTTCCCGAATTCGCACCACGAGCTCGCGGAGTCCGCGCCAGGTGCAGGGAACGTGCGCTTTCCCAGCCCGGTCGAGCCAGCGGCGCGCGGAGAAGAGAACGCCGTTGGGCTGCCGGCCGAGCCAGAGCGCCAGCACGCGGCCCCATGGAGTGTGATAGATCGCGTAGACGCAGTTGCCTCCACGGGTGCGGCCATCGCTCGCTATCTCAACGCGGCGGAGCACGGCGCCGGCGAAGCCCAGAGCCAGCAGGATCCTCAACCCCTCGCGCGCGATCCGCGTAAACCAGATGGAGGCAAGCTCGTGTGAGCCACTGGTGCGTCCCTCGTGCGCGCGGAAGAGCTGGGCACGAACACGTTTCGTTCGTGCCGGCCGCAGCAGCTCGTCGAGAGCCGCGAGTGGCGCCGCCAGTGCGCTTGCCCCAGCGAAGACGGCGCTGACAAGGGCATCGCCCGCGCCAGGGTGAGCGGAGGCCTGACGGAAGGACGTGAAGACGTTGGCAGGGAAGAGTTGAGCGTCGTTTCTCATTGGAGGCTCCGTATCGGGACGGGTGAAGCTCGTCCAGATCAGCCCCCGGCTACATACGTATGGCTACGTAGAAGCGGGCTGAGCGCCTGTGCTGCCTCAGGTCTGCTGTTCCGCCCGTCACCTGAGCCTAGTGCGGTTTAACGACGCTGCGCGCTGCGTGCTGCGCGCTGCGCCCTCGCGAGTTCTCCTGTTTGGGATGATTGGGGCGTCACGGTGACGAATTGGTTGTGGGTTGGAGGTAGGGCGGCGGCAGCGTTGATGAATGGAAATGGACGATGCCGAGCGCATCAGGGACCGGGCTGACGAGGTCGACGCAGGAGATCCATTGCGCCGGATGGCGGCGTATCGGCTGGCGCTGGAGCTGGTGAGTGTCGCTTGGGCCGATGCGGAGCGGGTGCGATCCCATCCGACAACGGCATTCATCGCATCGCAGCTGTATCGCGCTGCCAGCTCAATAGGCGCAAATATCGCTGAGGGCTACAGCCGCAGTTCGGGCAAAGATCGTGTCCGACTATTCGAGTATGCGCTCGGCTCCGCGCGCGAATGTCGTTTCTGGTACCACTCAGCGCGCTTCGTGCTGGATGCCCGTGACTACGAACAACGATCTTTTATCCTTACCCGAATATGCAAGATTCTTCTTGTGGCAATCCCGCGCGAGCGTGGACGAGAGATCCGCAAATCTTGAGCGGCAACGCCAAGGCTAATCTCTCCCGCCGCTTGCGAGGGCGCAGCGCGCAGCACGCAGTGCGCAGCGCCGTTTCACCCGCCACTTACAGCAGTCAGTATCATCACTTCTGCTCCATCAGGCACGTCCGTTTCCAATCCCTTTTCAAACCTGCAGTTCCGCTCTCCCACGAACACGTTGATATGCGGGCGAACCTCCCCCTGTTCCGTCAAAACCCTGGTTTCCACACCAGGGTGCAGCTTCCCCAGTTCCGAAAGCACGTTGCGCAGCGAGCCGCCCGAATCGACCTCCACCCGGTCCTTTCCATCGGCGAACTGCTGGAGGTAGGAGGGAAGGCCAACGGTTACCATCAGCTCGCGATCATCGCGGTCTTGACGCACACCACCGGCGGCAGCGTGTCGGCGACGAGCTGCCACGATTCCCCTTCGTCACCGGACGCGAACACTTTTCCGCTCCGGGTGCCGAAATACACGCCGGCCGGATCGGCGCGGTCGACCGCCATGCAATCGCGCAGCACATTCTCGTACGCGCTCTCCTGCGGCAGGCCGTTGGCGAGCGGATGCCACGAAGCGCCCGCGTCACGCGTTCGGTACACGCGGAGCTTCGCTTCCGGCACCACGCGAAACACATCCGCCTCGATGGGTACGATGTAAACGGTGTCGGGATCGTGCGGATGCATGGCCATCGCGAATCCAAAATCGGACGGCACGCCGTTGGCTATGTCCTGCCAACTATCGCCCCAGTCGTCGCTCCGGTACAAACCCCAGTGGTTCTGCAAAAACAGCCGCTCGGGCTTGCTGCGATGGTTCACAACTTTGTGCACGCACTGTCCGAACTCGGGATGCTTGTCGGGCATGAACTCAGCGCGAACTCCCTTGTTCCTCGCGCGCCAGCTCTTGCCTCCGTCCTCGGTCCTGTACGCGCCGCCCGCCGACACGGCGATGAGCATTCGATCCGTGTTGGACGGATCCTGCACGATCGTATGCAGGCAAAGGCCACCTCCTCCCGGCATCCATTGCTTGCGGTGTGGGTGATCGAGAAGGCCCTGCACGGGAGCCCAACTCTCCCCGGCGTCGGTGCTCTTGAACAGCGCAGCGGGCTCGACGCCGCAATACATGACGTCAGGCTGGTCATCGGGTCCGACCGCGATCTGCCATATCTGCTTTAGCGACAGCTCTGCGCCTTCGGGGAAGGCCACGCTGGGCTCCTCCGGGATCGCCCAGCTCTTACCGAGGTCGTCGCTCGAGGCGAGCACGGTGCCGAAGTGCGAGTTCATCGCCGTCGCCCACAGACGCTGGCGTCCCGCGCGCCCGTCCAGCGCCATCGCGTAGACGGCGTGACCGCGCAGATAAGGGCCCTCGACTGTCCATTCTCCGCGCCGGCTGTCTGGGCGCAAGAGAAACGCGCCCTTCATCGTGCCCACGAGAACGAGTGGAGCGGATTGAGATGTCATAGGAGGTATCAGGTATCAGGTATCATTTATCAGAGGACTGGTTCGTCCTTCGCCAGTGGACTTTGTCTGAAGATGTACCAGAAATGTGTCCCGTTTCGACTGTGTACCTGCTATATTCATATGTATCAGACCGCGCTCACGGCGAGCTCGACGGTCGCGACTCAGAATCGACATCGGACAAGGTACCACTGGTAACCTTTGCCGTCCTCCTGGGTGGTTCCCCAAGCGCTTTGCATTGGCGCACAGGAGTTGACGATGACGATTCATCCGAAGTCGGGCCACGGTAATCGTGCGCACTCCGAACGAAACTTGCTCCTTCGGGCTCTCTCTCCCACAGACTACGCAGAGGTCATAGAGCACGCGGTGACCGTCCCGCTGCGTCTGAAGCTGGATCTGGTCGAGCCGGGCGAGCCGATACGCTATCTGTGGTTCCCACAGAGTGGAATGTTGTCGGTCGTGAACGACATGCGAGACGGAAAGACGACAATCGAGGTAGGCGTCATCGGTCGGGACGGCGTCGCCGGCCTGGCGTTGTTTCATGGCCATAAGACACAGCCACTGCGGATCATGGTCCAAGTCGCGGGAGAAGCCAAGCGTCTTCCCGCAGAAGCGTTCGAAACGGTGATTGAGCAAGCCCCCTCACTCAGGTCGGTGCTTCACACCTATACCCTGGCGGTTTTCAATCAGGCCGGACAGCAGACAGCCTGCAACAGGCTGCATTCGCTGGAGCAGAGATGCGCCAAGTGGTTGCTGACGACGCACGATCACATGGACTCTGAGGAGCTGCCACTCACGCAGGAATTACTCGCCATCATGCTGGGTGTCAGGCGGCCAGGCGTAACTGTCGCAGCGCAAGCCCTGCAGGACGCGGGGTTGATCAGCTACCGGCGCGGGCGGATCTCGATTACGGACCGCTTGGGTCTCGAAAAAATCGCCTGCGAATGCTACGGCAGGATTCGCGACGATTACGAGTCCTTGTTCAGCGATTCAGCTCCCAGGGCGGGGGCGGGATCGCGCTGGAAGGTGGCTCAGCCGGTCTAGAGCTGTCCAACAGTATCAATCGGACGGTTCGGTCGTCATGAAAACGAACTGATGGCGCGCGTCGCCAGACGGCGTCGCCCTGCACGATTCTTGATATAACGAGCTTCACGCGGATCGTCCCGCGCGGATCGCGGAGGCCCCCCCTGGAACAGTTCGAAGATTGTCCACTGGCGCCGGTCCTCGCGGCGAAAATGCGCGAATCACGCCTCGATCTGATCAATCGGTGGCTGACGCGGATCACCGAGCGCGTCCAGCTCGACCCGAACAGCGTTTTCCCCTCGGAAGAGCTTCTTGACCACGTTCCGCTGTTGGTCGACGGAATCGCGTCATGCATCGAAAACCCTGCGCTGAGCATAGGCGCGGATGCACCGGTGATAGCGAAGGCGATGGAGTTGGGCGCGCTTCGCCACAGCCAGGGATTCGACGAGTACCAGATACTCAAGGAGTTCGAGATACTCGGCGGCGTCATGTTCGCGTTTCTGACGCGGACGGTGCGCGACCTCGACCAGCCGTGCGAGAACGCTGATCTCCTGGTTTGCTCCCACCGCCTGTTCAACGCCATCACGCTGATCCAGCAGGCGACGATCGTGCATTACCAGGAGCTGCTGCGCGAGCGGGTGAAGGAACGCGAAAGCCGGCTGCGCGGATTCAACCAGGCGTTAAGCCATGAGATGAAGAACCGGCTCGGCGCCACCATGGGCGCCGCGGAGATTCTCGCGCTGGGCGAGGTCGGCAGCGCCGACGAGCGGAATCAGATCCTGAAGATCCTGCAGCGGAATCTGGCCAGCATGCGCGCCACGATCGACAACCTCGTCGAGCTTTCTCGCCTGGACTTCGACGCGCGGCAGGCCCGGCATGTGCCGCTTCGGAGCGCGGTGGCCGAGTCTGCGCGTCAGCTGCGCAGCTTCGGCGAGCAGAGCGGAGTGAGGATCGAGATCGGCGAAGACTTTCCGGTGGTCGAGGTAGGCGCGGCGGCGATCGAGTTATGCCTCACCAACCTCATCTCCAACGCGATCAAATACCACGACAGGTCCAAGAGCGACCGCTGGGTCAGGATCGCGGCCGAGGTCGAGCGCGTTGACGGCCCGCCGCGCGTGGTCGTCCGGGTCACGGATAACGGACTGGGCGTCCCGCTCGACGAACGGCCACGGCTTTTCGAGCAATTCTTCAGAGCCACCCACGAGCACACGGGTGAGATAGAAGGGACCGGGCTCGGCTTGAGCATAGTCCGTGAGACCGCGAAGTCCCTCGGCGGGAGCGCATGGGCCGAATTCAAGGATGGCGAATCGATCTTCGCTTTTTCGATTCCGAGCCGGCGCGGCGCGGATGCCGAAGTGACGGCGCCGGCCTAGCATTGCCAGATTCTGCAAAAAAACTCGCAGGACACTTTCCCGAGCCCAAGTCGCTGTACCCCGCGCAGTCAGCGCACTTGCTACGGCCGCAACTGCCTGAGCACCTCTCCGAGCCGCCGGATCTCTTCTCCGTAAGTCGCCCAGTCCCCCGAGCGTTGCGCGGCGAGCGCGCGGTCGTAGTGCGCCTGGGCGCGCTGCGCGAGAGTCGCCCCTGCAGCGGAGAGCGGCGCCGCAACGACAGGAGCCGGAGTCGAAATCGAGCCGGCGGCGGGAACTGCGGCACCGGAGACGTCGCGTCCGGCACGCGCGGCGCGCGCGTCGCCTTCAGCGCCGAACAGACGGGCCAGGCCCTGGTCCAGCGTCTCCTCCATCACCACGTGATTCTGGTACGCAACGATCACGCGCTTCATCTCCGGTATCGTGCCGCCGCGCGCCCGCGTATAAAGCGGCTGGACGTAGATCAGGGATTCCTCGATCGGAATCACCAGCAGCTCGCCCTTGATCACCTCGGAGCCGCTCTGATCCCACAGGGTGACCTGCCGTGAGATCTCTGTGTCCTGATTGATGCGGTTCATGATCTGCCGGGGGCCGAACACCAGCGATTGCTTCGGGAACCGGTAAACCAGCAGCTCGCCGTACTTCTCGCCATCGTTTCGCGCGACCATCCATGATGCGAGGTTGTCCTTGCCGCGCGGCGTGAACGGACTCATGTAGATGTATTCGGCGGCCTGTTCCTCTGGCAGCCGCATGATCACGTGCCGCATGAACGGGTTGCCGTGCTCCGCGGCGGCAGCGTCCACGCGCGGCATCTGCCACTGGTCTTCGCGGTGGTAAAACGTGTGCGCGTCGATCATGTGATACGTCGCGTACATCGCGGTCTGCGCCTCGAAGAGATCCGTCGGGTATCGCACGTGCCGGCGCAAATCCTCCGGCATCGCCGAGATCGGCTGGAAGATCCCGCCGAAAATCCGCCCGTAGGTCTTGATGATCGGGTCGGAAGGATCGGCGACGTACGCGGTGATCTTTCCGTCGTACGCGTCGATCACGAGCTTCACGCTGTTGCGCATGTAGTTCACGCCGTCCGCACGCGGCTTCGAATACGGATAGTGGTCGCTCGCGGTGTACGCATCCACGAACCACTTCAACTCGCCGGCGTCGCTCAACACGAGATAGGGATCGCCGTCGAAGGAGAGGAAGGGCAGCGCCTTGCGCGCCCGCGTCGGGATGTCGCGGTCGTAGATCACGCGGCTCTCCGGCGTCACGTCATTAGACAACAGAAGCTTGAGCGACTGGAAGTGCCAGGCGAACAGCAGCTTTCTGACGAACGACGAGATCGGAACGCCGCCGCTGCCCTTGTAGCTGGTGAAGATGTTGTCTTCACCCGAGGGATAGTCGAACTCAGGCTGGCCGGTGTTCACGAAAACGTAGCTGTCCGTGAGCTCGCCAAAATAGATCTGCGGACGTGTGACCTTGAGCGACACGCCGGAGACTGGCGGAAGATCCTTGATGAACAGGACCGGAAGTCCTTCCTGCGTAACCTGGTTCACCGGCGCCATGGTGAGGCCCATGCCGTGCGTGAACGTCAGCCTTTCATTGATGAACGTCTTCGTCGGCAAAGAGCGGGTGTTCAGCTCTCGCGCCGAGAGGTGCACCTGGCGGTAGCGTCCGTCGATAGTGTATCGGTCGTCGTCCACCTGGATGAAGTCGTAGTAAGTCCTGATCTCCTGCAGTGAGCCGAACGTCTGGGCCAGGAGGTCCCGCTCCCATAGCCGCACGTTCTCGATCGTGCCGGGGTTGGCGGTGATGTCGGCCATGTCGAGCCTGTCTTCTCCGCTCAGGTCGCGTGTAGTGACTTTATCGAGCCCCCACGCCTGGCGCGTGGCCTTGATGTGGTGGCCCAGATAGACGGTCTCGCGATTGAGCTCGTTGGGCGCGACGAACAGCTTCTGCATCGCGAACGGAAAGACTCCGCGGCCGACGAGCGCTACCACGAGATAGAGCGCAATCGCGACGGTGCCGAACCACACGAGCTTGCCGCGCACGATGCCCCAGATGACCAGCGCCGCCGAAAGCAGCGCCGCGATCGCCGACACGTTGAGCGCCGGAAGCGTGGCGTGCGTGTCGGTGTAGCTGGCGCCGAACAGCGGGCCCGTCGTGGAATACACCAGCGCTGGCACGCGTACCAGCCACAGGCGCACCGCGATCAAAACGAACAGGAACGCGAGCAGCCCGCCGAGGTGCATGGCAGCCTGCCGCTCGACCGACGTGCGTCGCGGCGGGAGGATGAGATCTCCCCGTACCCAGTACATCGCGGTTGTGGCGAGCAGCGACAGGAACGTGAGCGAGACGAGCACGTTCAGCGCGGCCGCGGCTAACGGAAGCGTGAACAGGTAGTACCCGATGTCGCGGCCGAAAATCGGATCCACCGAGCCGACGGCAACGCTGTTAGTGGCTTTGAGAACCGTCAGCCAGAGGGACGAGAGCGAAACTCCGAACAGGAAGGAGAGGACCGCGGCGAGCGGCAGCGCCAACCTGCCGATGATCGCAACGAGGTCGACCGGCGGGCCGGTGGGATTCGCGAGCAGAATGGGTTGAGTGACGGGGCCACGCTGCGCGAGTCGGATGTTCCCGTACAGGAAAGCGAAGGTGACGAGCGCGCCGATGGCGAAGAGCGCGACGCGAGTGTTGAGGTCGGTCCAGAAAACGGTCTCGTACCCGATCTCCTTGAACCAGAGCCAGTCGATCGCCGCGCCCGATAGCCAGGGGATGAGCCCGAAAAAAAGCACGATGAACAGGACTATCCATTTGCGGAACCGGCGCCGTGGGCGCGGAGGTAGCTGGCGGAAGGACCCGAGGTCGATCGGCGGTTCGTACGGGGGGATGGTCATGGGGAGAAAGTATCACTTGTTACGCGGGGGATGGAACTGCCACTTAGAACTGCCAAGCTGGAAGCTGCCAGCTTGAAGCTGCGAGCTACGGGCTCGGCCGTTCTCAGTGGCAGTTCAGCAATACACCCGTCGACTCCAGATAACGGGTTAAGTCTCAGGCAGAACACGGATGAATTACCTTGCTCTATCAAAGAAATCGACCCCGCGATGCATCGCTGGCTATACGATGTCGCAATGTGCGTAGCCAGCATCACCTAACGTCAACCCCTGGCCCAATGCGAGCAAATCTCACGCGCCGCTTTTACCTGACCACCGGACTCGGATTGGCGATCCTCGCTGGCGCAGGATCACTCTCGGCGCATGACTTCTGGCTCATTCCCAACGCGTTCCTTGTCGAGAATGGCAGTGAGATCGATGTACTAGGCCAGACGTCGAGCGCGTTTCCGACAAGCGAATCAGCCGTCACCCCAGACCGCGTCGCTTCCGCGCGGCTGATAGGGGCGAATGCGACCGGTGACATTCGCGATCTGTCCGGACGCGGGAAATCCTTGTTGCTGCGCCATCGGCCGCCGGGGGAGGGGCAGTACGTGGTCGCCGTGGAGCTGAAACCGCGGTCGGTGAGGGAGTCCCCGGAGAGCTTCCGACGTTACCTCCGGCTCGAAGGAGCGCCGGAGGCACTGGCACGATACGAAAGGGAAGGGCTTCTTCCCACGACGGACAGCATCACACGCCGATACGCGAAGTACGCGAAAACGCTCGTCCAGGTGGGCGCACGTTCCAGTCGCGCATTCGACCGCCGAGCGGGACACACTCTGGAACTCATCCCCATGTCGGATCCGTCGGCGGTCCGGCCGGGGGAGTCGCTGTCTTTTCAGCTTTTGCTCAACGGGCGCCCGCTCGCTGGTGCTCACGTCCATGCTGGCGCTGCACCCTTCGGCCCGGCGGTCTTCACCGACACCGCAACGGCGCGCGCCGCCCGTACGCGCGACGCTTCGTTCACAACGACCGGTGATGGGAAGCTCATCGTCACAATCGATCGCGCGGGTCTCTGGAACTTGCGAACGATCCAGATCGTCCCCGCTGCGGCCGGGTCAGGAGCCGACTGGGACGTGCACTGGGCCACTTTTGTCTTCGGCGTGAATGCTCCGGGAAGCGCAGCTCCACTGCCGACGTCACCTGGGCGGGGAGACTCGGCAGACGCGATCGCTGTCGTCGATGCGTTTCATCGCGCGCTCGCCACGGGGGATAGCACCGGCGCCCTGGCGCTACTGGCACCGGACGTGATCATTCTGGAAAGTGGAGGAGCGGAAACGCGCGAACAATACCGCGGCCACCATCTGCCCGGCGATATCGCGTTTGCGAGTGCGGTTCCGAGCCGTCGTGAGGCCTTGGCGGTGACGGTGCAAGGCGATGTCGCATGGGTCAGCTCGACCAGCACCACGCAAGGACAATTTCGCGACCGTCAGATCAACTCGGCGGGTGCCGAGCTCGTAGTGCTGTCCCGATCCGCTTCGGGAAGATGGCTGATTCGAGCGATCCATTGGTCATCGCGCGCACGAAGAAATTGATGGTCTTACGACCCATCGTTCGAGAATGAACAGCGGCGCAGCGCGCGCGGTTGTAGGCCTTAACGCCTCAGTCCGGGCCGACGTGCTGGCCGACGTGCGGTTCGACGGTCAGCGCAGCGCGGATCCGGCGGCGTAACGCCTCATCGCGGGTCACGATTATCGCGGCGAGATTGTTCCTCGTCAGCAGAGACGGTTTTGCGCGCCAGCTGATCATCATGGCCGGTGGGCTCACGCGCGCAGTATCTAACCTGATCACGTCCCGCATCATGGCTCCCACGTCCCCGTAGATAAAGACCTGCAACTCCGCTTCGCCGATTTGAAAGACTGTCCCGCCCACGCTCATAAAGGGCTGCGTTACCGGGCCAAGGGCCTTGGCCGCGAGGCCGGCAGTTTGCAGCGCACTCCTGACGGCGTCCAAATCCCACCGGTACGGAACCGCGGCGACCGTATCGGCCGGGGCCGCGTTTTCGTACGCCGCCGCTGATCCGGCGCCACCGCGTTGGTCTGATGCCGACGCGGCATCGCGGGACTTGGTGTTGTCGGTGCACGCGGCCGCCAGGGCCGTGATGGCAGCTGCCGACCAGAAAAAGCGCGGTAAAAAGCCAAGGGGCATGTTCACATTCCTGGTATGTTGGGCATGGGTAGCGCGACCAGCACGGCGGTAACAGCCAGCACCATCGCCGCCACTGTCAACTCGACGGCGGCCGAGCTGCGCAGCCGCGCCGCGCCGGTCACGTCGCCGAGCGCTGGTCGCACGCGCCGCCAGTTGTACGCACCGGTGAGGGCGGTGATCGACAGCAGTGCAACTTTGAGCAGAAGCACGCGGCCGTAGTCGGTCCCCGTCAAGGCGGAGACCGACCCGACGTGCGTCCAGGCCATGAAAACGCCCGTCGCGCCCGCCGTCGCGCCGAACGCCAGGGCGGCCGGAGAAAAAGCGTTGACGATGTCGCGCACTACGGTCCAACGGTCGTCACGGTCGAGGCGCCAGGCGAGCGGGAGCCCGACCGCGAAAACCACGAGCAAGTTGCCCAACCAGCCGGAAGCGGCGATCACGTGAATCACGTTTGCGACAACCGACAGCCCGGACAAGCGCGGGAGCGCGGCGGCATGACTCACCATCGCCAGCGCGACTGCGATCCCGAGCGACGCCAGGCCGGCGATATACCACCAGCCGTTCCGCCCCCGCCGGACCGCCAAAAAAGCAAAGAACGCGACCACCGCGCTCACAACGTGGAGGATCCACCCGCGTCCCCATGCGGTATCCGCCAGCATCATCCCCATCAGACCGGGGTCCAGCACGTCTTCGCTGCCGTGCATGGCGCGCGACTGAAGGAAGAGCCGTGCGAGGGCGCTGAGTACGACAGTGGCTGACGCAATGGCGCCGAGAGATGCGGCGCGGACGGAGGCGGCGGGCAAATAATCGGTCCTGATTTCGCGGTCCACCTCGAGGGAGACCCGGGCGATTACCGTGGCGCGGAAAGCTATGACGCCGATCGTTGCTACAGTTCCAGTCAGCGTGAGCCACCGAAGGATTGCTGCCAAAGCGTCGAGGCCGCCAGCGGACTCACCGGCCAGCGCGAGCGGTGCATGCGGCGAAATGGCGGCGTGCGACGGTGGGGGCGCGATCACCGCGCTGTCGGAGACAGAGTGCTGTACGAACGTCGTGTCCAAAAACAGGGTGAATGTGAACATGCCGGAAACCGGATGCCCGTCGGCCCCTGCGGTTCGCCACTCGACCCGATAAGTCCCGCCGATGAGCGAGCTTTCGACTCGAGCAGCCACGCTCTTACCGGGGAGAAGCCGCAAGCTGTCGAGTGGGATTTCCCCGGCGGTGCCAAAGAGGCGAACTGTTGTGAAGCGTCGCTCCGGAGCTTCGGTGAACGTGAGCAGAAGCTCCCGCGGCGATTCCCGGATGACGCTATTGGCCGCGGGTGAAGAGCTGCGCAGCAGGCCGTGCGCGATGGCAACCGATGGGAGGACCGCCGCGACGATCACAAACGCGAGCGTGCCTGCGGAGATTCGCATCAATGCCGGGAGTGGGTTACACCAGCCGCCGACGCGACCGAATGTGGGCACGGCACCCCACCGGCGACGTAGTGCGTACAGAAAAGATGCGACCCGGGCCATCCCGAATGCTCGAGGCATGTTCGCTCGGCGGACTCGGCGTGGAGTGGATGAGCTACGATCGCCCCGGATACCCACACCAGCGCGAGGGCGGCCAGGGCGCCGGCAATGGCGCGCCGCGTGATTCTGGAGCGGAGTATCGGGCGCTCCCCGGCAAGCATGCGAACCCGCACCGCCAGCAGATCGTCGCTGACGAGCGGGGCGATATACGCCAGATGAAAGGATCTGCGCTCGCGCGCCGCCGAGACAAGCGCCGACGCCATGACGAGCGGCTGCTCACCGGCTCCCGCCGCATCTGCGACGAGCTCGGCATCGACCGCAACGTCAGCTGCGAGCCTCCGCAGAGCGGGAATCCAGAAAAGTGTCAGCCCCAGAAATCTTAGCACCGAGAGACGCAGCGGATCGCGTCTCGCAAGGTGACATGCCTCGTGGGCAACTACACAGCGGAGCTCGGCATCGGACAATCGCGCCACGAGCGACTCCGAAATACATATCGTCGGCTTGAACGCCCCGAACGTAAACGCGGGATTGCCCGGTTGGGTCGCGAGCAGTACGCGTGAGGGCGGCACTCCCACCTCCAGGGCGATGCGTGCGAGCCGCGATCCGGGAGCGGAGGGCGACAGCTCGAGCGCAGCCAACCCCCGCTTGAGGCGAACCGTGGCGCGAATTCTGTCGAACAGCGCGTACGCGACTCCTATGAGGAGCAGGACATGGACTCCCCCGTGGACCGGCGCGAGTGCGAGGTGGAGCGCAACCAGGCACACCGCACCCAGCCGCTCCATTTCGCCGAGCTGGGTGAGGCCTGGGAGCGGGAGGTGGTGGGCGAACACCGGGAGCGTGCCCAACAGGATCAGCAGCGCGATACCGACCAGCAGCGCGCGTTCATGGCTGGCGCGATGATTATGGTCCCGCGCGCTGGATCTCATCGCTCCTTCTGTTCCTTGAGCCTCGCCTTGACGAGACGGGAGAGCTCTTCCAACGCTTCGGGGTCCGTTTCTGCCAGGACATCCACGAGCGACGCGGCGACGAGATCGCGGCTGAACCCGAGCACGCCTTCGACCAGCCGCCGCGAGGCGAAAGCGTCGAACTCCGCGCGAGTCTGGCGTGCTGTGTAGTGGAGCAGCCCATCAATCGTGGATCGCTTGAGCAGGCGCTTCGCAACCAGCTTGTTGAGCACTGTCACCACTGTGAGCAGCTTCACGGAATGATCGCGCACTACCCGGTCATGGATTGTCCGGGCGGACGCGGGTGCATTCGTCCGCCACACCGCGGACATGACCTTGGCCTCCAGGTCGCCGAGCACCTTGGCCAGCCCGCGCGAGTCGAGTCGAGCCGTCCGCTGCAGTCGGGGAAGCGTCAAGACCGTATCACTGGCGCGAAATCAAGTCGGCGAGAAATGGCTCGCTCTCATGGCTTGCGCGCTGGAGGCGGCGGAGGATGTCCCATCTTGGTGTGGTCTACTTCTGGCGCCGGTTTCGGCGCTGGTTTCGGCGCTGGTTTCGGGGCTGGTTTCGGGGCTGGTTTCGGGGCTGGTTTCGGGGCCGGCTTTCGGGCCGGCGTTTTCGCCGTAGCTGCCGTAGCTGGTGAAGTGCGCTTGGTCGGAGCCCGCGCCGGTGTTGCGCGCCGCGGCGCGGCCCTTCTTGTCACCGCCGGCTTCGCAGCGGGCAGCGGAGCAGCCAGCATCATCTGCATATGTGCGCGGTGCTCGGGCGGCATGTCGGCCATCATCCCCTGCATCATGCGGCGCATCCCACTGTCCGCCAGGATGTGGCGCCGGATGCCGGTATCCGCCAGCATCAGCATGTGCATGTCCATCATTCTCTGCATATGCGCTGCGGGCATCGGCATCGGTGCGCCGTCCATCGGCATCATGCCGGCCGAATCGCGGCCCATTCGCGAATGGTCCATTCCTGCCATCGGTCGAACCGCGGCGGCAGGGTCATGTGCCATGCGTGAGTGATCCATACCCGCCATTGCACCCGTGCGTCCGGAATCAGCCCGCATTCCCGGCATTCCGGCCATTCCGCGCATGCCCGGCATGTTGCCGTGGTCCATGCCCGCCATCACCGCGCCGCGCTCGACGGTCGGCGTCGGAAAAGCTGCGAGAAACCCTGTCCCCGGGCCGCCCATGTTCTGCACACCCATCATGTGTGTCATTTCGAGCCACTCCTCGCGAGTCTGGACGAACGATGTGTCGTCCCGATATCGACGCGCGGCGAGCAGGATCTCGGCGCGCTTGCGGTTGCGTGGGACCGACGGGTTGGCCAGGATGTCGGACACGACGTCGTGCATCGAGTGGAGATTGTCGAAGATGATCGCAGCCTCCGGGTAACGCGCCGTGAAAATCGGAGCGACGGCCGGCGTCATTGGCATCACACGTGGCATCCACGTGGGAGCATCCTCGATCATCTGGCGGAAGCGAGCCACGGTAGCAAGCACTCCCGTCTGCCGCTCGTCCGAATTTTTCCCGGCGAGCAATGGTTCGTACAGCCCGACCTGGAGCCAGTGATAGGCCCAGATCAGTCCGTTGAACTTCGGATAATTCTTCCGGAATGCGGTCGAGTAAGCTTGCCCCTCCATCAGCTCCATCGTTTTCGGTATGGAGCTGAACGCCAGGTCCGGGCGCGTTTTATAGTAGGCGATCAGCTCCGCCACTAGCTGGTCCTTTTGAGCGACGGGGATCCGTTCGTCCGCCCAAACGTCGTAAATCTGGCGGTGAAGGAGGTGCGCCCAGTCGAACATCTGCTTGGCTTCGGGCGCGAGTTTGGCGTAGGCGATCTCGATCGCGCTTTCTTCGAGCGGAACGTGGGGCGGGCTGACCAGGATCTCCTTCGTCAGGCGGTTGTACCAGCGCACCTCGAGCTCCGACACCGGTGCGTTCGGCTTGGTCCATAACGATTCGTACAGGATCGCGTGTCCGAAGTCGAAGGCGTTGAACAGCTTGGCGCCGGCCGGATATTTGTTGAGAAACTGCCAGTTGAACGACCCAGGCAGGTAGAACTGCTCGTATGTCCGCGACCATTGCGCATCGCTTGCGGACGCCGAAACCGCGACCCCGGCCACAGCGAGGAGCGCACGATTGAAAAACCGTTTGATATTCATGTTATCTCCTACCCCCCAGACTGGGGAACAGCGCCCTGATGGCGAAAGCGCGGGCGACGCCGAAGGTGACGAACCAGGGCTGTTCGTCACCAGTGACCACTTTTCCGATACCACCGTCGAGCGCCAGCTGCGGTGAGAGCTGGTATCTCGCTCCGGTGCCGATGCTCCACTCCACGTCCTCGCTCTCGAAGATCGGCTGGCGCGCCACCGCTTCGGCAGTAATAAGGAGCGCGCGGAGCGGGAACGTCTTGTCTACGGCCAGGCCTCCCAGCCAGCGGGACACGTCCACCGTTCCGGGCGAGCTGCCTGTTCCGGGCTCGTTTCCGAAGGTATAGGCGCCATTAGCATGAAAACGCGCCCAGGTGAACGTGCGGGTCATGATCCCTTTCACGGTTCCGTACGTGTCGTCGTACGCCAGAGGTCCAACGGGGAAGAGGACTTCCGCGGCGACACCGAGTGCCGGCCACGAGGTTTCGGCGTTCAGATTGTGAAGCGCGGAGAGCTCCAGCCCGGCGATGCCCGACCGGCGCGCACCGCCTCCCGCGTCCTGGTACGCGATCGGCAAGCCGAGCTCCAGATGGGTTCGCGGCAGAATGCCGTAGGCGATCTCTGGCTCGAACTCCCAGCTGTAAAAGCCACCCCGCGCCCGCTCGAGGCGCACGGGAGCGAGCTGCAGCTCGAACGCATTGCGTTCGGTAGGATACGCGTCCTCGACCGTTATTGGCCGGCCGGCGTCGGTGTTGTAGTAATCGGTTTGAGCGCCCGCTACGCTGGCAGCGGTCACCAGCATCACGATTCCGGCAAAAACCAGCACAGGACTCAGCATCGTTTTATGGGGCATAAAAGAAATCTAATAAGGGTAGATGTCTGGGAGAAGCCGCGCGGGGCGCCAGTTGCGCGCGGGACTCACGGGGCTCCGGCACCGCGACTGCTCGTCACGCCGAGCTGCCGCTCCCGCCAGAGCGAGTAGATCGCGGGGATCACGACCAGCGTCAGCACCGTGCTCGTCACCATTCCGCCGATCATAGGAGCGGCAATCCGCTTCATCACGTCCGCGCCCGCTCCAGCGCTCCACATTATCGGCAAAAGTCCGGCCATGATCGCCGTGACCGTCATCATCTTGGGCCGCACCCGCTCTACTGCGCCATGATGGACAGCCGCATCCACGTCCTCGCGCGTGCGCATGACGCCGTCGCTGGTGCGCTGCCGGAACGCCTCGTCCAGATACAGCAGCATCACCACGCCTGTCTCCGCCGCGACTCCTGCCAGGGCTATGAATCCGATGGCGACCGCGACGCTCATGTTGTAACCAAGCAGCCACATCAGCCACACGCCGCCAACGAGGGAAAACGGCAGCGACAACATCACGATCAGAGTCTCGGCGACAGTCCGGAAGTTGAAGTAGAGGAGAAAAAAGATTATAGCCAGAGTGATCGGGATGACGAACCGGAGCCGCTGCCCCGCACGCTGCATCGCCTCGTACTGGCCGGACCACTCTACCCGGTACCCCAGCGGCAAACGGAGACGGCGGTCCAGCACCCGCTGCGCGTCAGCCACGTAGCTGCCGATGTCGCGGTCCCGAACGTCCACGTAGACGACGTTGTTGAGATACGCATTCTCCGACTTGATCAGGGGCGATCCGGCGATGACGCCGATCCGCGCCAGCTCGGCGAGCGGGATCTGCGCGCCCGCGGGAGTTGCGACCAGAATGTTACCCAGAGCCACGGGATCGTCGCGCAGCTCGCGCGGGTAGCGCACCAGCACTGAATACCGCTCGCGTCCCGCGATGACCTGGCCCGCCTCGGCGCCGCCGATGGCCGCCGCGATCGTCTGCTGCACGTCACCGGCAGTCATCCCGTACCTTCCTGCCGCCGCACGGTCGATCGTCACGTCGAGATAGCGCCCTCCCATGGCGCGTTCCGCGAATACGCTGCTGGTGCCGGCGACAGACGGAAGAATCCCCTCGATCTCCTTGCCGATGCGATCCAGTGTCGCGAGGTCCGGTCCGAAAATCTTGATCCCCACGGGAGTCTTGATCCCGGTTGCCAGCATGTCGAGCCGGTTCTTGATCGGCATGGACCACATGTTGGCGACGCCGGGAGTTTTCACCTTCATGTTCGCCTCGGCGACGATATCCTCGTGACTCATGCCGGGCCGCCATTCACTCTCCGGCTTCAGAATAGCGATCGTCTCGATCATCGACATCGGCGCCATGTCGGTCGCCGTCTCCGCGCGGCCGATTTTTCCCAGTACGGCTTTCACTTCCGGAATCGACGCGAGCGCCGAGTCGCGCTGCGTCAGGATCTCCTTGGCCTGCTGGCTGCCGACCCCGGGGAAGAGCGACGGCATGTCCATGATGCTGCCTTCGTTGAGCGGCGGCATGAACTCGCTTCCCAGCCGGCTCCACGGAAGCAACGTCAGCAAGAGCACCCCGAGCGCGATCCAGATTGTCGGCCAGCGGTGGCGAAGCACGCGTTCGATGACCGGACGGTAAAGCCTGATCAGAAATCTGTTCACCGGATTGGCGGCTTCAGCCCTGACCCGGCCTCGAATGAACAACCCCATCATGACGGGCACGAGCGTGATGGACAGCAGCGAAGCTGAAGCCATGGCGAGCGTCTTCGTCCACGCCAGCGGCTTGAACAGCCGCCCTTCCTGCGCCTCGAGCGCGAATACCGGGAGGAACGAGAATGTGATGATCAGCAGCGAGATGAATAGCGCCGGCCCAACCTCGCGCGATGAATCGTGTACCAGCTGCCAGTGCGAGCGCGGTGAACCTTCGCGTTCGTTGCGCTCGATGTGCTTGTGCATGTTCTCCACCATGACGATCGCGGCGTCGATCATCGCGCCGATCGCGATGGCGATCCCGCCGAGCGACATGATGTTCGCGCTCATGCCGAGGAAGCGCATCGCGAGGAACGCCATACCGATCCCGATTGGAAGCGTCAGAATCGCGACCAGCGCGCTCTGTGCGTGCAGGAGAAAGAGCAGCGTCACGAGCGCGACGATGATCGACTCCTCGACGAGCTTTTCCCGGAGATTCGATATTGCGCGGCGTATCAGCCCCGACCGGTCGTATCCCTCGACGAACACTGCGCCGGCAGGCAGCGCGCCCTGGACCTTGGCCATTTCCCTTTTGACCGATCCGATTACGTCGAGCGGGTTCGCCCCGTAACGCATGACGACCCAGCCTGTCACTATCTCACCGCGTCCGTTCAAGTCGGCGATGCCTCGTCGTATTTCCGGGCCGACGTGGACATTGGCGACGTCGCCGACGGTTACAGGCACTCCGCCGGCCGCGTTGGCGAGTGGTACGCTCCGGATGTCGTCCAGGCTTTCGAATCGTCCACGCCCGCGAATCACGTATTCGGTCCCGCCAAGCTCCAGGACGCGCCCGCCGACGTCCTGATTGGAGCCGCGGACTGCTTCGGTTACAGAAGAGAGCGAGATGCCGAACGCGAGCAGCTTGGCAGGATCGACTTCAACCTGGTATTGCTTCTCGAACCCCCCGAAGGTCGCGATCTCCGCTACACCCGGCACCGCGGTGAGGGCCGGGCGGACGGTCCAATCCTGCAGCGCGCGCAGCTCTGCGAGGTTCAGCTTGCCAGTGGTGTCGGCGAGTATGTACTGCATCACCCAGCCGACCCCTGTCGCGTCCGGCCCTAACGAAGGCGCCGCCTCGCCGGGCAGCTTGGCGCGAACACCGTTGAGGTATTCCAGAACGCGGCTTCGCGCCCAGTAGATGTCGGTGCCGTCCTCGAACACCACGTACACGGCGGACAGGCCGAACTGACTCATGCCTCGAACAAACTTCGTGCGCGGCACCTTGAGCATTTCGGTCGAGAGCGGATACGTGACCTGGTCTTCGACGATCTGCGGTGCCTGGCCCGGCCATTCCGTCATGACTATGACCTGCACGTCTGATAGATCCGGAACCGCATCCACTGGCGTCGTAACGGCCGCCCACGCTGCCGCGATCGTCACGGCGGCCGTCGCGACCAATACCACGAATTTGTGGGTTATGGACCAGCCGATGATCCGCTCGATCATGGCTTCATCCCCGGCATGGCGGCCGAGCCCGACTGTCCAATCATGCCGCGCATCACCTCGCCGACGTTGGACTCTGACTCGAGCAGAAACTGGGCTGACGTGACGACTCGCTGTCCGGCCTCCAACCCGGACAGAATCTCCGTGTACTCACCGGCGGTACCACCGAGCCTTACGTCGTGGGGCATCAACATGCCCTTACCCATGTCGACGAAGACGAGATTGCGCTCTCCGGTGCTGATGACGGCTGAGCTCGGCACGGTTAGCGTTGAGCGCGAGGGCGATGAGAGCCGCACCGTGGCGTACATGCCTGGCTTGAGGATCTGTCCGGGATTTGAGACTACGATGCGGGCCCGCAGCGTTCGCGCGACGCTGTCGACGGTGGGATAGATGTACTCCACGCGTCCCTTCCAGCTGCGTCCCTGAACTCCCGCTACTTCGATGTCCGCGCCCGAGCCCACGCGAACGAGCCCGGCATCAGCTCCGCGCAGCTCTGCCTCGATCCATACTTGGGACATATCGGCCAGCCTGAACAGCGTCTCACCGGCCATGACCGACTGCCCGGCGACGACCCGCTTTTCCAGGACCACGCCCGACGCCGGCGAGTATATCGTGAACGTGCGGCGGGGCCGGCCGGTGCGCAGAATTTCACTTACCTGCGCCGCGGAGATGTCCCATAGGGCGAACCTCCGGCGAGCGGCCCGAACAAGGTCGACATTGGTCGACGTAACGCCGGGAACATTGCTACCGCCCACGGCGCGATCGATCTGCGCGGCCGCCAGCAGCTCTTGTTGAGCGGCGATCAGCTCCGGCGAATACAGCTCGAGCACCGGCTGCCCCCGCTGCACCTGCTGTCCCGTGAAATTGACGTAGAGACGCTCGGCGAATCCGCCGATTTTCGGCGCTATCTGTGCCGTTCGTCGCTCGTCCACCGCAACTATGCCGACCGTTCGTACCTGGTGCGACAGCGTGCGATAGTCCGCCGTCCCGTACGTGACGCCAAAGGTGCGGGCCTGCTCCGAGGTCAGCGCGACCGAGCCATCGGAGGAGCCGCTCATGCCAGGCATGTCGCTCATCACGGAAACGTCTTCCATGGCCCCGGCCTCGACGGAATCATCCCCGTTACGCAAGACGAAGAAGACCACCACCGCGAGGAGCAGCAGCGCGATAGCCGCGATTACCGCGCGTCGCCTTAGCGGCAGGTTGCTCACACGGCGTAGACCACTATTCAACTGGCGTTTCATGGAAGCACCTCCGTTCCTACCACTTGTTCAAGCTCGGCCAGCGATCTGGCGAACTCCGTCAGCAGGCGGAAATATTCGAGCTCATGGTTGAATACCGTTGCTTGCGCGTCGAGCAGCGCCAGCATGGGCGTCTGTCCAGCGCTGTAGGTGGCGGTTGCGGAGCTCAGCGAAGCTCTCGCGAGGGGAAGAATGGACGCCACATACAGCGCCAATTGAGAGCGGGTTCGTTCCAGCTCTGCATGCAGTCGCGCGACCTGCGAGCGGATTTCGTTCTCACTGGCGCGATATTCGAGCTCGAGTGCGGTGAGATCGCTGCGTTCTCCCGACGCCAGCGCGTCCTGCTTCCGCCGCTTCTGCCACGGCAGCGGCAGCGACACCGTCGCCGTGAGCATGTCTGGCCTGTCGTCGCGCTGGCCGTACTGCAGTGAAAAATCGAGATCGGGTAGGTATCGCCTGCGGGCGAGCTCGACGCGCGCCGCCTGAGCCGCAATCAATGCTGCCTGCTCGGCCAGGACGGGGCTCCGGCGAAGAGCGATTTCCTGGAGCTCGGCTGGTGCCGGAATTGGCGAGTCCGCGGCCCTGGCTCCGAGTGACGCCGATGTGAAACGCACGCGCTCCGCCTGGACTGGACTGGCGGCCCGTGAGATTCGTGCTGGAATGACGGGATCGGGAACCGGCGTCAACGACGGTAAATCGAGGAGGGCATTCAACCGCGCGAGCACGCTCTGCCGTTGCTCGTTGAGGGTTATTGCCTGGCCACCGAGTTTGCCGGCTTCCACTCGCGCGCGTAGCACCTCGCTCTGCTTCGCCCCTCCCGTGCCGTACAGCGCTTCAGTCAGGCGTACGGTGCTGGTAATGATGCCGGCGTTATCCGAAAGAACGTGCAGAGCCCGATCGATGAACGCGAGCTCGTAGTACGCGTCGCGAACTTCACGCTCTATTTGCCGGGCCCGGGAGTTCAATGCGGCCCGGGCTGCTTCCGCCTCGTGCCGTGCGACGGCCCTCTCGCGACGCAACTTTCCGGGAAAGGGAACTGTCTGGCTCAGCCCGATCATCTTCATCGTCATCGGATCCGGGCCGGCGTCAGGAATTGGACCGGCCGCCGTCATTTTTTCTTCGCCGAGCGGCAAGTTCAGAATGCCAAGCATCAGCATGGGATCTGGGAGCAGGCCGGACGCGGACGCCCGCGCTTCCGCCGCATTTACGCGCCGGCTCGCAGCTCGAAGAGAGGGATTTGTCGCGATCGCGCGCGCGACGAGATCCGACAGATCCGTCGAATGCCGAGCGGTGCCAGCGCTATCTGAAGCTGGCGCAGGTCGAACCATGTTCTGCGCGCCTAGCGTTTTCACTTGTATTCCAATCAGGAGCGCAAACGCCAAGACGCTCGCTGCGCGCGATGCTGCGGTGAGATATCGCATTGTGAGCCGGTCCAGGTCTGCACGCGGGCGGATGCCCACGTACGTGGCAGTAGCCAGGATCGCCCCGTATCGGCGGCGAACCCGGAATGATCAGCTACGCTGTGACTGGACTACGCCCGTGGAGGGGGGAGCTCGGGCTGGGCTGTAATTGAAGCGGGGGCCAGCTGTTCGCCCGGGCGCACGTCGTACTGATGAGATGCGACCCGACGATGGGTAGTGGCAATGGCGACATCGACAGCGGATCCGCACGCGGCCATGGCCATGCACGCCAGAGGCACGCTCGAGTCTTCGCACGGCGCCGAGTGCGGGTCAGAGGTCCCGTCTCCCGATGACATATCCATGTCAGCCATGTTCGCCATGTCCGCCGCCGTTCCTGCATCCGCCGTAATCGCGACGACCGCGGAACCACCGGACGGCATCGGGCAAGCCAGCGCGTTCCCGAGGAGGGATAGCTGGAGTGCCGCGGCGCCGGCCAGCAGCGCAAAGGTCGAGGCGAATCGTGTCATGGCTTCATTAGGATACTTGATCGCGGGCGAAAGTTCCACGGCAGGCGCTAACTCATCCGCGTACCGCCAGGTGGCGATCGTGACATATTTCGCTGCGTTGAGCGCGCGCAGGTAACCTGTGCCCCGTCGCGACCGAGCTGTCGTCAATCGGAGAGTTCCAAATGCCACGTCGTCTGGTAATGGGTTTTGTGGTGGTAGTCGCGGGCACTTCTGTCGCTTGCGAGAAAGCTCCGGAACCACGCACGTCGGAGTCCCGATCCGAGCAGTCCGTGACACAACTAGCCAGTCCTGCCGGCCCCGGCGCCGGGGAGCCGTTCCTGTCCGCGGCGCCGGACGGGAAGGTCTTGCTGAGTTGGCTCGAGCCTGCCGCCGACTCGTCCCATGCGCTCCGCTTCGCCGTGTTCAATGGAACAGAATGGTCGCAGCCGCGAACGATTCGCGCGGGTAAGGACTTCTTCGTCAACTGGGCGGACTTCCCGTCGATCAAAACTCTGGACGACGGGCGCCTCGCCGCGCACTGGCTCCAGAAGACCGGGCCCGGGACCTACGCGTACGGCGTGCGCGTTTCGCAGTCCGCCGACGGCGGGGCGACGTGGAGTGAGCCGCTGATACCGCACCGCGATTCTTCGGACACCGAGCACGGCTTCGTCACGCTCTGGCGCGAGGACGCGGGGATGGGCGCCGTCTGGCTCGACGGGCGGAAGTACAACAAGGAAGGTCATTCGCCGACGAATGAAATGACCGTCGTAACCACGACTATCTCCGCCGACGGCATGCTCGGCGCCGAGACGACGCTCGACGAGCGCGCGTGCGATTGCTGCCAGACCGCCGTGGCGATGACGTCGGGCGGACCTGTCGTGGCGTATCGCGACCGAACGGCAGACGAGATCCGCGACATTTACGTGACGCGCAGGGACGGGGGACGGTGGACGACACCCGCGCCCGTTCACAACGACGGCTGGAAGATCGCGGCGTGTCCCGTAAACGGCCCCGCGATCGCGGCGGCGGGGGCACGCGTCGCGCTGGCGTGGTTTACCGCCGCGAGCGACAGCGGCATGGTGAAGGTCGCGTTTTCCTCCGACGCAGCCGCGACTTTCGGTCCGCCGATCCGGATCGACGAGGGCATGCCGGCGGGAAGAGTGGACGTCGCTCTAACACCGGACGGCAGCGCGCTCGTAAGCTGGATCGAGCGAACGGGCGGAGATACTGCCGCAGTGCGGGTGAGACGTGTCTCGTCCGGTCGAGCTCCGGAAGCTCCGGTTACGATCGCGACTTCGTCGGCCGCTCGCGCCAGCGGATTTCCGCGAATGATCGTTCGTGGGAACGACGCACTTTTCGCGTGGACAGAACCAGGGAAGCCCTCGGCGGTGCGGTTCGCGAAGCTGACGGGGGCCGGAAAGTGATTTCAGTGCGTAGCGTTCGGGCGCTCGGCGCGGCCAGTTGGGTTCTGGCGGCCGGTTGCTCGGGGGGAGAGTCCGGCGGCGGATCGCGGGCGCGCGTCGACGTGGGCCTGCCGGTGCCGGCGTACAGCGCGACGTCGCTCACGGGCGACACGGTCTCGCTGGCGGACCACCGCGGTAAAGTGATTCTGCTGAACGTCTGGGCCACGTGGTGTCATCCCTGCCGCGACGAGATCCCCGAGCTGCAGGCCCTGCACGAGAAATACGCTGCGCGCGGGCTCGAGCTGGTGGGGGTCAGCGTCGATACCGAAGGCGCTGACGAGTCCATTCGCGAATTCATGCGCGACTACAAGATGACGTACCCGGTCTGGCGCGATCCGGGTGAGCGAATCTCCGCCCAGTTCCACACCGTAGGCGTCCCTACGACGTTTCTCATCGACCGGACGGGCGTGCTCAGGTGGAGAAAGACGGGACCGATTCAGCCGGGAGATGCTACGTTGACCAGAGCCCTCGAGCAGGCACTCGGGAGCTGATGCAGGGGTCCGATTCGGTTGGGATTGCCATCAGCTTCACCGCGGGCGTGCTGAGCTTCCTCTCTCCCTGTGTTCTCCCGCTGATCCCCAGCTACGTCACGTTCATAACGGGGCTCGGCCTAGAGGACGTGAAGCGCTCGCGCAGGATCGCGCTGGCGCATTCGCTCCTGTTCGTAACCGGGTTCACCCTCGTCTTCCTCGCGCTCGGCGCGACGGCGACAGCATTCGGTCGCATGCTCGGATACCACCGCGAGTGGGTAGGGCGGATAGGCGGTGTGCTCGTGATACTGCTCGGGCTGTATCTGCTCGGCGCGTTCAACTTCGGACCGTTCGCGCGCGAGCGCCGCGTGCATCTCGCGACCAAGCCCCTCGGCTATTTCGGGACGCTGATAGTGGGCATGGCGTTCGCGGCCGGCTGGACGCCGTGCATCGGCCCGATCCTGGGGGCGGTGCTCACGTACACCGCGAGCTCGGCGGATCTCAACCGCGGGCTGGTCCTGCTGCTGGCGTATTCGCTGGGGCTCGCCGTGCCGTTCGTGGCCGCCGCACTGATGGTGGACAGGTTCGTCGCTCTGTTCGAGCGATACCGGGGCGGCCTGGTGTGGATGTCGCGCATCGCCGGCGCGCTGCTGATCGCGGTGGGTCTGCTGATGCTCACCGACATGATGAGCGTAATGTCGCAGTGGCTCCAGCCGATGACACCGGAGTTTCTCCGCAGCCGGCTGTGAAACCTTTTTCGGGGTAACCTGCGTC
>JACDCY010000024.1 GCA_013817305.1 Gemmatimonadaceae bacterium
TCGAGCGAAGCTGCCTGCACCATCGGCGGAAACGTCGCGGAGAACGCGGGCGGCCCGCACTGTCTCAAGAATGGCGTCACGCTGAACCACATACTCGCGGTAACGGCGGTGCTGCCCGACGGGTCCGTCGTAACGCTCGGCGACGAAGTCAGCGACCGCGCGGGGTACGATCTCGTCGGGGCATTCGTTGGATCGGAGGGGTGCTTCGGGGTGGCGATCGAGATCACCGTGCGCCTGATGAAAAAGCCGGAGGTGATCCGCACGATGCTCGCCGATTTTACGACGATCGACGGCGGCGCCCGGGCGACATCCGCGATCATTGCGAGCGGAATCGTGCCGGCAGCGCTGGAGTTTCTGGATGGCCCGACGACGCGCGTAGTCGAATCGTCCATATACGCGGCCGGATATCCCACCGACGCGGAAGCCATTCTGCTGGTGGAGCTCGACGGACTTCTGGAAGGAATCGACGTCGACGTCGAGCGCGTGAAGCGAATCTGCATGGAAGCCGGCGCCCGTAATGTGCGTGTCGCGCGCGACGACGGCGAGCGGTTGAAACTCTGGCAGGGCCGCAAGAAGGCGTTCGGGGCGATGGGCCGGCTCGCCCCGCATCTGGTGGTGCAGGACGCGGTCGTTCCGCGCACGAAGATTCCGGAGATACTCGCCGCCATTCACGCCATCTCGCAAAGACACGGCGTGATGGTGTGCAACATCTTTCATGCCGGCGACGGAAATCTTCATCCGAACATTCCCTACAACGCCGACGACGCTGAGCAAAGCGCGCGCGTCCATCTTGCAATGGGTGAGATCATGTCCGTCTGCATCGCCGCGGGCGGCACGATCACGGGGGAGCACGGCGTAGGGCTCGACAAGATGGGTTACATGGACAGGATCTTCACGCCTAACTCCCTGGCCGCGATGTGCCGGCTGCGTGAAGTGTTCGACCCGGAGCGCCGGGTCAACCCGGGCAAAGTCGTGCCCGTGCATTCCTGCCGTGAGTGGCATGCGACGCCTGCCGGACGCGCGAATTGACGACGCCGGCCGAGCTCACCCGGATGGCCGCGACCGTCGCCGCCGCCAACAACGAAGAGCGCACCGTCAGAATCTCGGGGCGCGGATCGTGGCTCGGAGCGGGCGGGCCGGTGCAAGCGAGCGAAGCTCTTAGCCTCGCTTCGTACTCCGGGATCGTGGACTACGTGCCCGGGGATCTCACGATCACCGTCCGCGCGGGCACACCACTCTCCGAGATAGCGCACGCGACCGGCGAGCAAGGCCAGTGGCTGCCGCTCGACCCGCCAGGATCTTCCGACGGCACCATTGGCGCAACCGTGTCGACCGGATCGTACGGCCCGCTCGCCAGCGCATTCGGACGCCCGCGCGACCAGGTCCTCGGGCTCGAGTTCATCTCCGGAACCGGCGAAGTAATCACGGTCGGGTCCCGTGTCGTCAAAAACGTCGCGGGGTTCGATCTCACCCGTCTGCTCGTTGGGTCGTGGGGGACGCTCGGCGTGATCACGCAGATCTCGCTGAGACTGCGCGCGCGCAGCGAGATGGAGCGCACCGAAGCCATCGTGCTTCCGCCGCGCGGGCAGAAGCTGGCTGCTTCACTTGCAGCCGTCCGCTCAGCGCGAATCGCGCCGCTCGCTCTCGAGCTGCTCAGTCCGGTGGTCTCCGAATCCGTCGGCCTGCCCCGGGAAACCCTTTTGCTGGCGAGGTTCGGGGGGAATGAAGAGAGTGTGTCAGCGCAGCTCGCGGAGCTCGGGTCGCTGGGCGAAATGATCGGGGCGCCCGAGGATTCCTGGGAGCGGCTTCGCGCCCTTGATGCAGCCGCAAGCGCAACGGTCAGATTTTCCACGCCGCTGACCGATGTGCCCCTGGTATGGGATGCGGTCGGCGCCGGAGAAAACGACCATGGCGTGCTCCGACACGCGACAGTGATGCGCGGGATCGTCCGGTGCCTCGTCAATGCGCCTTCCGGCTCCGAGCAGGCGCTCAGCTCCCTGTCGGCTCTCGCGCGACCGGTCGAGAGCGCGCGACTGATTCCCGAGCGGCTCGGCGGCGAGCTATGGAACCGGTTCGCACCATCGGCCGTCAACGATCCGATCTCCCGGAGGGTGAAGCAAGCCTTCGATCCGGGCAACATTCTCAATCCCGGAATACTCGGAGCCGCGCAGTGACGACCGCCGCGAATCAGCGCGCTGGCTCAGCGGCAGACGCGACTCCCCCCGAGGAAGCGATTGCAGGCTGTGCCCTTCCCGACTCGCCGCTCGCCGGCGCGCTCCCCGGAATCAATGCGTGCGTCCACTGCGGATTCTGCCTGCAGGCGTGCCCGACGTACATCGCGATGGAAGATGAGAACGACAGCCCGCGCGGCCGGATATTTCTCATGCGGTCGCTTCTCGAGGGCACCGTCGCCGTCGACGATCCGTCCGTTCGCGAGCACATCGATCGGTGCCTCGGCTGCCGCGCGTGCGAGACGGCGTGTCCTTCGGGCGTGCCGTACGGGCAGCTGCTGGAAGCAACGCGCGCCACCCTGACGGCGGTGCGCCCGATTCCTCTGCTGGCGCGCGTGATGCTCTGGTCGTTCGCTCGTCCCTGGCTGCTGGCGAGCGCGATGGCGAGCGCGCGGCTGCTCGCTGCGACGCCCATTCCAGGACTTCTCTCCCGCCTTTCCGGCAGGCTCGGATTCGCGATGGCGATGCTCGCGTCCACCGAGAGCCGGCTCGAGCGGGCCGCGTACCGGCCGACAACCGCCCCGACTCGCGGATCGTTCGCGCTGCTCCAAGGGTGCGTAATGGAGGGACTCTTCACCGCGACCAACCGCGCGACCGAGCGAACGCTAGGGGTGAACGGCTACGAGCTGCGCGCGGCGCGCGGGCAGCGCTGCTGTGGCGCGCTGCACGCCCACGCGGGTGATCTGGAGACTGCGCGACATCTCGCGCGGCGCAACATCGAGGCGTTCGAGCGCTCCGGCGCGGACTTCATCGCCGTTAACGCCGCGGGATGTGGGGCGGCGGTGAAGGATTATGGACTGCTGCTCGAGCATGACGCCGCTTGGGCGGAGCGAGCCAGCGCCGTTGCGGCCAAAGCGCGCGACGTTAGCGAGCTGCTCGCGGCCGCTGGCCCCGTTCGCGGGAATTCGCTTCCCTTCACTGTCACCTACGACGCGCCCTGCCACCTGCAGCACGCGCAGCGCGTGGTGCAGGCGCCGATGGCGGTGCTCGCGGCGATACCGGATCTGCAGCTCGTTCCGCTGCACGAGTCCGATCAGTGCTGCGGCAGCGCGGGCATTTACAATCTCATCGAGCCGGATATCTCCAATCGCGTGCTGGAGCCCAAGCTGGCCAATATCAAGGCAACCGGAGCTCCGTGGGTTTCGACGGGAAATCCGGGCTGCATGATGCAGATCGGCGCGGGCATGCTGCGTGCTGGCATCCCCGCGCGCACGGTACACCCCGTCGACCTGCTCGACGCGTCGTACGCCGCGCGTGGCTGAAGACGTCGCGCTCGTTTCGGCAGCCGATTACGATGCGCTGAGGAGCGGCGCCGCGCTGGTGAATCGGAGCGACCGGGGTCGCTGGCGGTTTACCGGGGAGAAAGCCGCGGAGACCCTTACCGGGCTCGTCACCAACGACGTCTCCGCTCTCAAACCTTGTGAGGGCTTATATGCTGCGGCGCTTACTCCGAAGGGGAAGATCGTCGCCGACCTGAGAATTTTTTGCGAGAGCGACGGCTTTCTGGCCGACACAGGCGCCGCTGCCGCACCTGGCTGGCGCGCGATGAGCCGCAAGTTCATCAACCCTCGCGTGGCGCCGTTCACAGAGATCTCGGAGCAGACTCGCGACATCGGCGTTTTCGGCGCCGGCGCCGCGGAGCTGCTCGCGCGAGTGTTGGAGGATGGAGGGAGCGCTCACTCTCAGCTGAGCCGATACTCGCACTTTCGCGCGCGGTTCACTGGCGGGGTTGAGGCGACGCTGATCCGTGCCATGGACCTCGGCGACATTCCAGGATTCGACATCGTCGTGCCGGCCGAGTCGGAGGAGGCGTTGCGCGGGCAACTGTTGGCGCTGGGCGCGCTGCCGGTGTCGTCCGGAGTGCTCGACGTCGCGCGAATCGAAGCGGGGATCCCGGAGTGGGGAGTCGACATGAACGAGGACACGCTTCCACAGGAAGCCAATCTCGACGACCTCGACGCGATCTCGTACTCGAAGGGCTGCTATGTAGGCCAGGAGGTCGTCGCGCGAATCCATTTTCGCGGACACGTGAACAAAATGCTCCGCCGGGTGACGTTCGACGGCGAGCAGATGCCGCCGCGCGGCACTGAGCTGGTCGACGAGAGCGGCAAAGCTGTGGGTGACATCAGAAGCTCGGCGTTGTCACCCCGCCTTGGTGGCGTAGGGATCGCGATGGTACGCCGGGAGATCAGTCCCGGCGGGAAGCTTGTTGCTCGATGGGAGAACGTGACCGCCGGGGTTGCCGTCGCGTGATGCCGGCCCGTCACGGCAAAGGTGGGCGTCCTTTTCGGACGCGTTGTGCGTCACCTGTCTTAGCGTTGCGTATTGGGGCGTGAGCGACGGAAGGGACCGGAAACCGAGTACCTAAAACCTGAGACCAGTTACCGGTAACCAGTCGTTGACCACAACCTACGACCAACGACCAGTTACCCATCCCTGTAGTGCCAACCCAAAACCACTAACCGCCAAAAAAAAGGCGCGACCGATTAGGTCGCGCCCTCCCTTTGATATCGAAAACCTTACGGCGTCGGAGCCGGGGCCATCGTATCCGTCATCATCGTGTCCATTCTCATGCCGGTGTCCATCGTGGCAGGAGCGGGCGCCATTGCGGGCGCGGCGGTGTCGGTCATAGCAGCGTCGTCCTTAGCGGTGCATGCAACTGCAAACAGCACTGCGGCGACAAGAGCCAGGCGCTTCATGTACAGATCTCCTTGGAGAGGTAGCTGATGAATAAAAGCCGGGCTGGATCAGCGGTCGCAGTGCCCGGTACAGGCGCGGCAAGAATTTACCCTGCACGACTAAGGTGTCAAGACTTAACCCTCTCTGGAAGGGGTCTGCCGCCAACACTACATTCCGGCCTCCCGCGGCTTTCCCAATGATGGTCGGAGTCGAACCGGTGTCTCACCTACCAGAAACATTTGGCGCCCTACGCCGATCGGAGTTCGCTCGACCCGAGTCGGCGACCCGATCGGTGAAGCAGGAGCTGAGGCAGAACCTCCTACAGCGCCTGAACGCCGGAGATACCCTCTTCGGGGGGCTGATCGGGTACGGCGAGACGGTGATGCCGCAGATCGTCAACGCCATCCTCAGCCGGCACAACTTCATCCTGCTCGGACTGCGCGGCCAGGCGAAATCGCGGATTCTCCGGGCACTGACGGAGCTGCTCGATCCCGTCATCCCGATCGTCGCGGGGAGCGAGGTCAACGACAATCCGTTCGCGCCGATATCGAAGTACGCGCGTCAGCTGCTCGCCGAAGCCGGCGATGATGCGCCCATCGCCTGGGTGGATCGGTCCAGCCGGTACGTCGAGAAGCTGGCGACACCCGACGTCACGATCGCCGACATCATCGGCGACGTGGACCCGATCAAGGCCGCCCGCGGCGGGCACATTCTCGCCGACGAGCTCACGATCCATTACGGGATGTTGCCGCGCGCCAACCGCGGAATTTTCGCGCTGAACGAACTGCCCGATCTCGCGGGGAAAGTGCAGGTCGGTCTGTTCAACATCATGCAGGAGGGTGATGTCCAGATCAAAGGATATCCCGTACGCCTCGCGCTCGATGTCATGCTCTGCTTCACCGCGAACCCCGAGGACTACACCGCTCGCGGCAAGATCATCACGCCGCTCAAGGACCGCATCGGCAGCGAGATAACGACCCACTATCCCGAGACGGTCGAGCTCGGCATGGAGATCACCGCGCAGGAAGCGTGGACGGAGCGACCGGGCCGGTGCGTGCGCATCCCCGACTTCATGGCGGAGCTGGTGGAGCGGATCGCCTTCGAGGCGCGCACGGACAAGCGCGTGGACAAGCGCTCCGGCGTGTCGCAGCGCCTTCCTATCAGCGTGATGGAGAACGTCGTCTCCAACGCGGAGCGGCGCGCGATCGCGACCGGCGAGGTCGAGGTCGTGCCGCGCATCGCGGACGTATACGGCGCGCTTCCCGCGATCACCGGCAAACTCGAGCTCGAGTACGAAGGCGAGATCGTCGGGGGTCCGGCGATCGCGCGCGAGCTGATCCGGCGCGCGGCGGACGAGACGTTCCGTGCGCGCGCAGGCGGCGTGAACACGGACGAGATCGTGATGTGGTTCGATGCCGGCGGCGCGTTGCAGGTGACGGACGACGTAGCGGCGGACATCGCAGTCCGCGGTTTCGTGGCGGTGCCGGGCCTGCTCGACATCGTCGAGCTCGTGGGACTAGCCAAGCCGGAGGATGTGTCCACTACAGCGGCCGCCTGCGAGCTGGTCCTGGAGTCGCTGGTCGCGCGGCGCAAGATCTCGCGCACGGACGGCGGCAGCTACGGCCGCGCGCTGGACGAGAAGCGCCGCCGGCCGGGCCAGGATTATTTCGGCGGGCTTTCGGCGTGAGCCCAGAGAGTAGTTATTGGGGACGAGGCAATAGTGGTCGTTACTAATACCCAATAGCTACTACCCTCCCTCTAATCGTCATGTTAGTTCGCGTCGCCAAGATCTCCGATCTCGACACGGTCGTCTCGCTCCGGCTGGCGCTGCTGCGCGAGCACCAGTCGAATCCGCTGTTCGAGCGTCTGCATCCGGACGTAGAGAGCCGTGCACGCGGGATTTACCGCACGCACCTCGCCTCGACGGACCAGGTCATCCTGCTCGCCGAGCGGGATGGTGTGGAGGTGGGGATCCTTCGCTGCGTCCATGCGATCAGCTCGCCCCTGCTGCTACCGGAGTCGTACGCATACCTATCCTCTGCATACGTCGTCCCGGGCGAGCGGCGCGCCGGTATCCTGAAGGCGCTGTACAAAGAGGGGGTCCGGTGGTGCAAGGCGCGCGGGCTGACTGAAATGCGGCTGTACGTGTCGATCGAGGACGATGCCGCGCGCTCTGCGTGGGGTTCGCTCGGCTTCGCCGCAGTGGAAGAGCTGAGGCTACACCGATTTGCGCCCGGCGAGGGAGAGTAGCGTGGCGATCATCACGATTTCTCGGATGTACGGCTCTGGCGGATCCGAGGTAGCGAAGCTCGTCGCGGAGGAGCTGGACTGGGCGCTGCTCGACAACGCGGTGGTAGACGCGGTCGCCGAGCGAATCGGCGCGACCCCCGCCGAAGTTGCCTCGCGCGAGGAGCGGGTCCCTTCTATGGTAGAGAGATTGGCGAGTGCGATGGCGCTGAGCTCGCAGGAGTGGCTGTCACCCATGGCGGACGCGAAGCTTCCGCCCAGCGACGAGCGGCTCGTGGAGGTCACCAGGCGGGTAGTGGAGGAAGCGGTCGCGCGCGGGCCGGTCGTGGTGGTCGGTCGCGGCGCGCAATCAATGCTTGCCGCGCGATCTGATGCGCTCCACGTCTTCTGCTACGCTCCGAGGCCCGCGCTGATCGCGCGCGCGGTCGAGCGCGACAAAGTCTCGCCGGAAGAAGCGGCCAAACTCGTGGACGGGACGAACAAGCACCGCGAGGAGTGGGTGCGGAAGCACTGGTCACGGTCTTGGCGCGCGCACGAGAACTACCATTTGAGTCTCGACACCGAGTGGTTCGGTATCCGGCAGGCCGCTGACCTGGTGGTCCAGGTGGCCCGTGAGCGGTTGGGCGAGAGAGAACGGAGTAGCTGAAAAAAATCGTCTTGCTCCCCGGAGTGCCGCCCCGTACAATTGGCCCCTGACCAATTTCGCCCGGGATGCGCACCGTTATCACCGTTATCCCACTCCTGGCGATGTCTGTCCACCACCATATGGGGTGCCCATGAAGCGCGCGACGTTCTTTCCTCGTTTCCTTCGTACTACATCGCGGCTCGCCGCAGCCAGCATGCTCGCGTTAGCGACGCAGCTGCTCACCGCCTCGACCACCCAAGCGCAACAGGCAGGCGTCGTTGCAGGCACCGTGCTCGGTGCCGGCGGACAGCCGTTGCCGGGAGCGCAAGTCCGCGTCACGGGCACCAGCCTCGGCGCCGTTACCGACGCTAGCGGCCGTTTCCGGATCGTGGGTCTCTCTGGCGATCAGGCCCCGATCGAAGTGCGCCGCATCGGTTATCGCATGGAAAGCCGACAGGTCCGGGTGGGCGACGGCAATGTTCGCATCTCGCTGGCCGAGCAGTCCGTGGCTCTCGACGCGGTCGTCGTGACCGGCACGGCGGGCGGGCAATCGAAGCGCGAACTGGGCAACGCGGTTTCGACGATCAATGCGGCGCAGGCCAAGGAAATCGCGCCGATCAACAGTATCCAGAGTCTGATCAGCGGTCGTGCGACTGGCGTCGTGGTCCAGAGCGCCACGGGCAACGTCGGTGCAGGAGCACGAATCCGGATCCGCGGTGCCTCTAGCATCGCTCTGTCGAACGAGCCGCTGTTCTATATCGACGGCGTCCGGGTCGCCAACGCGCCCGCGACCGGCTTCTCGAACCAGGGCTTTGGATCGTCCTCGATCTCGCGTATCAACGACATCAATCCTGACGACATCGAATCCATCGAAATCATCAAGGGCCCCGCGGCGGCTACGCTGTACGGGACTGAAGCCTCGAACGGCGTTATCCAGATCATTACAAAGAGGGGAACGACCGGAGCTCCCAGATGGAGCCTCGCGACGCGCCTGGGAACCAACTACATCCGGAACCCCGAAGGTCGCTGGCCGGTGAACTACGGGACGATTCCTCGCCCCGGTGGAGCGGCCGGTA
This sequence comes from Gemmatimonadaceae bacterium, assembly GCA_013817305.1. Classification (GTDB taxonomy): domain Bacteria; phylum Gemmatimonadota; class Gemmatimonadetes; order Gemmatimonadales; family Gemmatimonadaceae; genus JACDCY01. Next base: position 8,859 of record JACDCY010000024.1, read on the forward strand.
CGCGGGATACCGTTTCGATCGATATCATCGAGCTGGAAAATGCGCGCGGCACCCCCGTGTTCACGAACGGACCGCTCCGCGAGTACGACCTGAGCGCCAGCGGTGGATCGAGCATCTTCACCTATTTTGTGGGCGCCGGAATCGAGGACACCCGCGGGTCCGAGCCCACTAGCTCGGTCAAGAGATACTCGGGCCGCATGAACCTGTCCGTCATACCGAACGCGAAGTTCAACACGTCCATGAACCTCGGGTATGTGAACGGCAACATTCGGCTGCCATGTGAAGCGGGCTGCGGAGGTCGCACGCTGGCGACGCAATGGGCCAACGTGGTCAACTACGTCCCGCTCGCGGATGGCTCGCCAAACCCGCGCCGCGGCTTCCACTCGGCACAGCCTGACCAGTACGATCGATTCGTGCACATCACTCAGGGAGTCAACAGATTCACCGCCGGCGTGCAGCTGAACCACCAGCCGTTCGGTTGGCTGAAGCATCGACTCAGTGCCGGAACCGACAGAACCAACGAGGACGACAATTGGCTGCAGCCCCGTGCCCAGGACCTCTTCGACCGGGTCTTCTTCGGCGACGGGTACCGGGCCATCCAGGCTCGGCAGCTGAATTACTACACGCTCGATTATTCAGCATCGGGCATTTTCGATCTTCGAAGCAACGTCAAGTCGACAACTTCCGTTGGAGCCCAGTACTACCGCAACACGCTCACGTCGCAGTTCTCCGAAGGGTCGACGTTTCCGACAATCGGCTTGACCGCGCTTTCGTCTACTACTACCGATAAATCCACCTTCGGCGATTCCGAGCAGGACGCCACGCTCGGCTTTTTCGTGCAGGAGCAGCTGGGCTTTAATGACAGACTGTTCCTCACTGCAGCGATCAGGGCCGATGACAACAGCGCGTTCGGCCAGAACTTCAATCGCGTCACCTATCCGAAATTCGGGGCCAGCTGGGTGATCAGCGAAGAGCCCTTCTGGAGATTTCCGGTTCTCAATGCCTTGAAGCTGCGCGCCGCCTACGGCGAGTCCGGCAAGCAGCCGATCACGTTCTCGGCCGTTCCCGCCTACGTCGGCATAAGCGGTCCGAACAACGTCGCTGCCGTGACACCGCAATTCCTCGGCAATCTCAACCTCGGGGCGGAGCGCAGCAAAGAAGTCGAGATGGGCTTTGATCTCGGGGCGCTCGACGACCGCTTGGGCGTCGAGTTCTCGTGGTACAGGAAGACTACGGCGGACGCCATCCTGAACCGCCAGCTTTCACCATCGTTGGGAATCCCTGGATTCCAGCCGTTCAATGCCGGCCGTATCCGGAATTCCGGTCTCGAGCTGATGATGCGCTCGACTCCGATTCAGACCGACAGGTTCGAGTGGGACGTCACGTTCGGGATCGCGACCAACGACAGTGAAATCGAGGACCTGTCCACGCCGCCCGAAATTCTCGCACTGCGACTGGCGAGCGGCACGCCCGACTTCGTTACGGGCGGAACTTTCATCAGGCATCAGGTGGGCAATCCGATCGGGGCCTACTTCGAGCAGAGGACGGTCAGCGCCAAGCTCCTGCCGAACGGAAGCCCTGACGTAGCCAACGTGCTGTGCGACAACGGCAAAGGCGGCACGATGATCTGCGCCGGCCCGGATCTCATCTACAACAACGCTGATGACGCGCCGGACGTGTTCCTTGGAAAGTCGTCTCCGGGAACGGAAGGGGCGTTCAGCAACACCCTGACCCTGTTCAAGCGATTCCGCGTGTACGGGCTTGTCGACTTCAAGCGGGATTTCGTGAAGGTCGACGGTAATTTCCGCGCGCGCTGCGCAATCTTCAACCGCTGCCGCGAATGGTTCTATCCACTCGAGTTCGATCCCAAGACCATCGCGGGCCTGCGCTCTAACGGTCAGCTGGTCGATTACTACATCAAAAATTCGAGCTACGCAAAGTTGCGCGAGGTGAGCTTCTCCTACACGCTACCCTCCGTCGCTACGCGCTGGGCCAGGTTCAATCGCGCTGTCGTCACGCTGGCAGGCCGCAATCTCGCGACCTGGACCGACTTCACCGGTCTCGAGCCGGAAGCGTTCTTCCTCGGCGGTAGCCGTGGCGGACAGTTCGGTCAGTTCGAGCAGACGACGAACCCACAGCTGACGTCGTGGGTGCTCGGCGTCAATCTGGATTGGTAAACGCGTGCCTATCAAACCTTCGAATCGAGAATCGACCATAATGTCTTCATTGAACCGAAAGGCACGCTGGACGTTGCGGACGACAGTGGCTGCACTGTTTCTGGTCCCCGCCGCGTGCGACACGCTCCGCAATCCGCTCGAGGTAGAGCCCGCCAGTAGAATTCCGGCTGTCGGGCTGGAAACGCCACCGAACGCGCTGCTGCTCTCGAACGGCGCCATCGGCGACTTCGAGTGCGCGTTCAAGTCGTATACCGGGCAGGGGGGTCTGGTCGGAGAGGAGTTTATCTACGCGCAGCAGACGGCCTCGCGGACTCCGTACGACAGACGCAACACCACCAAGGACGACTCTGATTACGCCGTCAACAGCTGCACCGGTACCGGTGTGTACACTCCTCTCCAGACCGCGCGGCAGTCCAACGAGAACGTCCTCGCGCTGCTCAAGTCGTGGACCGATGCCGACGTGACTGCGGGCCTGGGCGCGCCAAATCGTACCAACCTCATGGCCATCGCCGCGGCATACGCGGGTTATTCCTACGTGCTTCTGGGCGAGGGATTCTGCACGATGGCTATCTCCATGGTCAACCTCGATAAGAGCTTGACGTACGGCGGGGAGATTCAGCGCGATAGCGTATTCAAGCGTGCGATCGCCATGTTTACGGAAGCGATAGCCACCGCGACGACTGCAAACAATACCGACATACTGAGGATGGCATATCTCGGTCGTGCCCGCGCCAGGCTGAATATCGCGGATTACGCCGGAGCGAAGGCGGACGCCCAACAGATACCCGTAGGGTACAACAAGGTCGCCAGCTCTTCCTCCACCGCAGCCAACCGGAACAACCGGATCTTTGTCGAGAACAGCGAGGCCAATCGCAGTTTCTCGGTGGGCGAGCCGTACCGCAGCATGGGCGACGCGCGTGTCCCGGTGACGAAATCCACCCAACCGCCCAGCGCCACGGGTGTTCCGCATTTTTACCAGACCAAGTACCCAACGGTCGAAACGCCACTTCCTCTGGCGACCTACGACGAGGCGCAGCTCATCATCGCCGAAGCCGACATCCGCGCCAACAGCCTGGGGACCGCGCTTCCGATCATCAACGCATCACGCACGCGCGGCGGCCAGACGGTACCGTTCACGGGCACGACTCAGGCTGAGTACTTGGCCGAGCTCATCGACCAGCGTCGCCGCGAGCTGTTCGCCGAGAGTCATCATCTGGGCGACGTAATCCGATACAACATCGCGCTGAAGCCGGCGGCGGGAACGCCGTATCATTTCGGCGGAACGTACGCGAACCAGATTTGCCTTCCGCTACCGTCAGCGGAACGACTGAACAACCCATTGATCGGTAGCTGATAGAAGCACTTTTTGGATATTGCCGCAGTCGAAATCGAAGGCCCCCGTCGAAAGACGGGGGCCTTTTGGTTTTGGAGGGTTTTTGCTTGACATGCGTGCGGCCACCCATGACAATAGGAGCACTCACTTTGATTCTCGGAGGCAGCATGGGATCGCGTGGTCTTTTTCGTTTTCTCACCATCGCGGTCGTCCTGCTCCCCGCGCTCGCGGTGGCGCAGGGAACGGGCACGATTCGCGGGCGCACTACAGACGCGGGCACGGGAGCGCCGCTCCCCAACGTCCAGATCCGTATTGATGGCACGACTCTCGGCGGCCAAAGCGGGAGCAACGGCGAATACGCCATCGCCGGCGTGCCCAGTGGAAGCCAAAGCATCAGCGCGCGACGGGTCGGATACGCCCCGCAGCAGGTGACGGTCGTGGTCGCCGGCGCGGGAGAGATAACGCAGAACTTTGCGATGCGCGCGGCGGCCGTGACGTTGAGCGAAGTCGTCGTGACGGGCGTGGGAGCGCCGACCACGAAACGACAGCTCGGCAATACCATCGAGACCGTCTCGGGCGAACAGGTTGCCAGAGCTCCGGGGGTGACGTCCATCGATCAGGCCCTGCAGGGTCGCGTCACGGGCGCCGTGATTTCCGAGAACTCGGGACAACCTGGCGGCGGGATCAGTATCCGCCTGCGCGGAACGAACTCGATTCTTGGCGGTGCGGAGCCGCTGTACGTCGTTGACGGAGTGCTCGTCGACAACTCTTCGGAGGCGCTGGTGAGCCTGAGCGGCAACGCTCCCCGCGGCAATCAGGCACTCAGTAACCGGATGGCGGATTTCGACCCCGCCGACGTCGAGCGCATCGAGGTCCTCAAAGGCGCAGCTGCCGCCGCCCTGTACGGCGCGCGCGCCAACAACGGTGTCATACAGATCTTTACGCGCCGCGGACAGTCCGGGGCGCCACGCGTCAACGTTAGCACCGACCTCGCGTGGAGCAAAACTCCCAAGCGCTACGAGCTCAACATGCACCCCAATGCGGGGTTCACGGACGTGGGCTTCGGCGACGCGCGTCCCGATGGCTCACGGCCTGTGTTCGGGCAACCGATCCAGCGATACGACGTTCAGGACCAGGTTTTTCGCACCGCGCTCAACACGAATACCCGTATGTCGGTCTCGGGCGGTAACGCGTCGGGCACGAACTATTACATGGGCGGCGGATATCAGCAGGAAGAAGGTATCATCCGCTCCAGCGACTACGAGCGGTTGAACTTCCGGGTCAACGTATCGCAGCGCGTGAGCAGCAGGCTCGATATCGGAGTGCGCGGCAACTACATCAAGTCGACCGCCAATTTTGTCCCCGAAGGCGAGCAGACCCAGGGCGTGCTGACGAGCATCATCTTCACGCCTACCAGCGTGAACCCCGCATTCAACCCGACGCTGGGAAGATTTCCGTACAACCCCTTGATCGGCGGAAATCTGCTCGACGTGATCGAGAACTGGGAGGCTCCGGAGAACGTCACCCGGATGCTCGGCGGTGTGGAAGCGACCTGGCGCCCCGTGTCTTCCGTCACCATCCGGTATCTCGCGGGACTCGATGATTACCGGCGAGAGGTTCGGTACTTTCAGCCTCCTTTCTCCATCAGCGCCGCTTTTACGGGGTCGGTTCAAAACCCCGTGCAGTTCAGCAGGCTGTTCAACAATGATTTCACCGCGACGCACGTCTGGGCGGCGCGTCCATCGCTGGAACTGAATACATCGGCGGGCTTTCGCTATACCTCCGATGAAACGGAGACGATCCGGGCCGCGGGCAGCACGCTGGCTGGCGGCCAGAATCTCGTCGGTGGCGCAACCCAGACTGCGACTCAGAGCAAGTCCGAGTTTCGCACGGTCGGCGGATACATCGAAGAGCGCGCCAGCATCGCCGACCGCCTTTTTATAACCGGTGGCTTGAACTGGGATGCCTCTTCAGCATTTGGCGCGGACGAGCGCGTGCAGATGTTCCCGCGTCTCGGGATTTCGTACGTGCTGGATCGAGAGTCGTGGTGGCGTGAGAGGATGGGGAACTTTTTGAGCGCGTTCAGGCTTCGCGCTGCGTATGGCCAGACCGGCGGCCAGCCACCGGGCCTCTATAGCAGATTCGAGAACTCCGACTTCACTCCGTTCAGTGGCAAGATCGGCATTGTTTCCAGCAGCACCCTCGCCAACGCCGGTCTCAAGCCCGAGCGCCAACGGGAGATCGAAGGTGGATTCGATGCGGGATTCTGGAACGATCGTGCCCAGATCGAATTCAGCTACTACGACAAGCAGACCAAGGATCTCGTGCTGAGCATTCCACTCGCGCCCAGCAGCGGTTTCGCGAATCAGTTCCAGAACATAGGAAGCCTGCGAAATAAGGGAATAGAGGTCGCGTTAAACACGGTGAACATGAGCGGGCCCAACTTCGGATGGCGATCCCGCTTTACCTACTCCGCGAATCGCAACAAGGTAGAGAAGCTCGTCTCGGCCACGGACACGCTGCTTGGCGACAATTACCTGAACGCGGTAATCGTCGGGCAACCTATAGGGATTTTCTATGGCGGCACCTACGCGCGCACGGCGGAAGGGCAGATCGCCTACAGGCCAGTTACGGTTGGCGGCCAGTCGCTGAATCTTCCGTACCGCGAGACGGTGCTGTTGAACGGGAGGACGGTAAACGCCAGCCGGATCATTGGCGACCCGAACCCGGACTTCGTCGCCACGTTGGGCAATGAGTTCGACATCGGGCAGCGCGTTCAGGTCAGCGTGTTGCTGGACGGGCGTTTCGGCAACGACGTAGCGAATTTCACTCGCCGCATCACGGAGCTGTTTGGAGTCGCGAAAGTGACCGAGCGCGAGATCACCGGCGACACGGTTTTTCGGACGTTTTCGCTGAATCCAGCGGGTCGCAGTCTTATTTACGAGGAGTATATCGAGGACGGCAGCTACGTGAAGTTGCGTGAGATCGCGGTGCAGTTGCGGCTCGGGACGGCTCTCGTTCGACGGCTGGGTGCGCAGGACGCCACGCTTCGTTTCGCTGGACGCAACCTTGCGACGTGGACCGACTACAGCGGCCTTGACCCGGAAGTGAATCTCTTCTCGGCGAGTACCGTACAACGAGGAGTGGATTTCGCTACGACTCCTTTGCCACGGCAGTTCAGCATCGGCCTTTCCCTCAACTTTTAGAGTGCGCGAATGACATACATGACCAGAATCATGCGCGTGCTGGCCGGCGCGTCCGTGCTCGCCACCGGTGCATGCAGTCTCGATCTGACCAATCCCAATTCGCCAACCCAGGAAGAAGTTCTGGCCGATCCAGCCGGACTTCTGAGCCTCGCGGTGGGCATGCAGGGGCAGTTTTCTCAAACCATCGATGATTATCTCGTCACCAATTCACTGATCACCGACGAGTGGGGCACGCGCTCTCTGTCTTTGATCGCGTACCAGTCGCTGCTGACCGGACAGAACTTCGATGCCTCGTATGGGGTGGTCTCGGCGCCCTTCTCCAACTCCTACGCGATCATCAAGTCGGCGAATACGATTCTCACCGGCGCTGATCAGTCGGGGCTGGGCGTGGCAAATCGCGCGGGCGTGGTGGCACTGGCGAAATTGTTCAAGGCCATGGCTTTGGGGATGCTCATTCAGCAGTATGAGAAGGTCCCCATCACCATCAGCGATGCTTCCGTTCCGCAGCCGCGCTCGATAGTCATGGACACGATTCTTACCCTTCTCGAATCGGCGCGCGCGGATCTCGCCACGGTTACCGACGCCCAGCTGTCCGAGTTCAGGTCGCAGGTCGTGGGCACTGGTTTCAACCAGCGCGCTACCACTGATGCAATGCTCGCCCGGTATTATCTGATTGCCGGCAGACACAATGATGCGATCACCGCCGCGGATCGCGTTCCGTTGAACGTTCTTTCCGTGTTCCAGTACCCCGACCCCAATCGCAATCCGATCGAGAATCTCGGCATCCAGCTCCGCTACGTGGCTCCGCTACGAAGTTTCGTAACGCAGGCCGAGGCGGGCGACCGGCGGCCGGACTATTGGGTGGAGACCACCGGACCCGCTTTACCGGCGAACCCCCCGGACACCGTGCTGAGGCCATTCCGGAAATATTCCACGCGCAACGAATCCTTCCCGGTCTATCTGCCCGATGAGATGAAGCTGATCAAGGCTGAAGCTTTCGCACGCACGAACCGGCTCGCGGAAGCGCTCATTCTCATCAATCAGGTACGCACGCAAACGAGCTCGACCGTCGACGAGCCCGTCGCCGGATTGCCGGCGATCGTGCTGGTGACCCAGGCCGAAATGCTCGCCGAGATAGCGAAGCAGCGCCGGTACGAGTTGTACGAGCAGGGATTGCGGTGGGAGGACACACGCCGTTTTGGAACGGCCATTACCACCACTCCGACATTTCAATGGCTGCCGCTTCCGCAGCGCGAGTGCGACGCGAATCCGGCGAATCCCTGCGGGTAAAGCGCTATTGGCTGTTGGTGACTACGAAAAAGCCCCCGCCTTTCGGCGGGGGCTTTTTCTAGTTGGCGTACTTCGTGGGATTACCCTGAAACTCCCGCATGCACTGATCGGAGCAGAAATAGTAGGTCTTGCCCTGAAACTCGGCCTTCCCTTCCGCGGATTCGGGCAGAACGACCATCCCGCATACTGGGTCTTTTGGATCTGTCATTCGCACTCCAATTGTAGGTAGCTCCTGTGCCTGCAACAGCCACGCCAACAGCCAACAGCCAATAGCCAATAGCCAGTAGCGCTTTTGATCTTGGTCAATGAAAATCATGCGACTGGTGCGCCAGCTCCTTCACCTTCAACTCCCTGAACTTCTCCCCCACGACGTTCATCACCGAGCCGTCCCGCTCGAACCGCCCGCGCACCATGATGAACGTCGCGTACTTCACCGGCTCGGCGAACTCGTCCACCAGCTTGCTCGGCACGATGATGTTCATGAAGCCGTGCTCGTCCTCCAGCAGTAAAAAAATCGTCCCGCCGGCGCTCTCCGGCCGCTGCCGTACCGTCACCAACCCGGCCACCAGCACACTCTCCTTGTGCCGCAGCTTCTCGAAGTCGCGACTGCCCACCATCCCCGCACTGGTGAGCTTCGGACGCAGGTGCTCCATGGGATGTCCACGAGTGCTCAGTCCGAGCGCGAAATAATCCATGAAGATCAGATCACGCCGGCTCAGTGGACGCGGTGAATTCATCCCGTTCCCCGCCGGCGCGAGCGGCAGCGAATCACCAGCCAACCGCAGCGCCTCCCACGTCGCGCACCGCCTGTCCTGCTCCCACACCGCGAAAACGTCCGCGCGCGCAAGCGTCAACGCCTCTGCGCGTCCCAGCTCGCATCGCCGAACCACATCCTCTATTGAAGTGAACGGTGCGTCCACGCGCTCGGCCTTGAGACGATCGAGCACCTTATCGGCCAGTCCGCGCACATGCCGCCAACCCACCCGCAGCGCGGGCTTCGAGAAATCCGCGGTCTCCTCCACGGTGCATTCCCAGTCGCCGTCCCGCATGCACGGCTGCCGCACCTCGACACCATGCCGCCTCGCGTCGTGGATCAGCGTGGACGGCGGATAAAATCCCATCGGCCACGAATTCAATATCCCCATGTAAAACTCGGCGGGATAGTGCGCCTTGAGATACGCCGAAGCGTACGCGATAAGAGCGAAGCTCCACGCGTGCGATTCGGGAAACCCGTAGTTCGCGAAGCTGATCAGATCGTCCGTGATCTGCGTCGCCACCTCCGGGCTGACATCGTTGGCGATCATCCTGAGGCGCAGCTTCTCCAACACGGCCTCGAGCTTCCCCTTCTTGCGGATGTTTCCCATCGTGCGGCGCAGCTGGTCCGCCTCCGCGGCGGAAAACCCGCCGAGCGCCATCGAGATGGACATCGCCTGCTCCTGGAAGATCGGAATGCCGTAAGTGCGCTCCAGGATCGGTTTCAATCGCTCGTCGGCGTAATGCACTTCCTCGCGGCCGAGCCTGCGATTGGTGTACGGGTGCACGAACTTCGCCTGGATCGGGCCCGGGCGTATCAGCGCGATCTGCACCACGATGTCATACAGCCGCTCGGGTTTGGTGTGCAGTATCGACGCGATCTGCGCGCGGCTCTCGATCTGAAACATTCCGATGTTTTCCCCGCTCGCGATCAGATCGTAAGTCTTCCGGTCGTTCACCGGCAGCCGGTAGATCTCCGGCCGCTGTCCCGTGCGCTTCTCGATCGCGTCGAACGACCGCCGCACGAGGGACAGCGCCCCGAGCCCGAGAAAATCGAACTTCGGTACGCCGATGGCGTCGAGATCGTCCTTGTCGAACTGGATGATCGTGCGCCCCATCGTCGTGTGCTCGATGGGCATGTAGTCGCCCAGCGGAGATGACGACAGCACGAATCCGCCGACGTGCGTCGAGCGCAGGCGCGGCAGACCCTCGAACGTCCGCACCGCCCGCAGCAAAGCGCGTCCGCGCGGCGTTTCCAGATCGAGGGCGAACTGCCTGGCGAGTCCGTTCTGCATGTGCACCGCGCCCGCGTCCGGATCGAACCGGTGCAGCCGCTTGGAGATCTCGCCGGACTGCTCGGGTGGATACCCGAGCGCGCGCATCGAGTCGAGCACGGCGTTCGGCGCCCGATACGTCTGCACGATGCATGTGATCGCTGAATGCTCGCGCGCGTACCGGCCGTACACGTAGTCGAGCACTTCCTCGCGGCGATCATGCTCGATGTCGAGATCGATGTCAGGCGCCTCCGTCTGGCCGTCCACGCGGATCTCCGACAGAAACCGCTCGAACAGCAGCCCGTTCATCACCGGATCGACTGCCGTGATGCCAAGGCAGTACGCCACCGCGGAGTTGGCCGCGCTGCCGCGTCCCTGACAGAGAATTCCCCTGTGCCGCGCGAACCGCACCGCATCCCACATCACCAGAAAGAACCCGGAGAACCCGAGCCGCGCGATCACGCCGAGCTCGTGCTCGAGCTGCGCTTGCTCTTTCGGCATGATCTTCCCCCAGCGCTGGTGCGCGCCCTCGAGCACGTTGCGCCGCAGGAACCCGTCGTCGCTCAGACCGTCGTGCCTGGGGAAGCCCGGCAGCGGGGGCCTGAGCCAGCCGAGCTTGAAATCGCATTCCGCCGCGATCTTCTCGCTCTCCTCGATCCCCTGCTCGCGTCCCTCCCACCTGCGCGCGATCTCCGCGGGCGGATGCAGCCGCCATTCGCCGTTGGGGTGCAGCACTCCCTTCGACAGAGCGGTGTCCAGATCCATGTCGTGGCGCAGCGCGGTGAGCATGTCGTGCACGAGCCGCGTGTCCCCGTCGATGTACCTCGCATCCTGGCACACGACCCACGGCACATTCGATCGCTCGGCGACTTCGATGAGCGCGCCCGCGAGCGCAGCTTCGCTGCCCCCCGTGTGATGCAGCTGCACTTCGACCGCGAGCCTGGCGTCGAAGACATCGCGCCACCGTGACAGGGCGTACAGCGCTTCGCTTCTACGCTCCGACAGTATCAACGACGCGATCTCGCCCGTTGCAGGGCCGGTGAGCGCGTGCAGTCCCGCGCTTCGCTCGGCGACCTGATCCCACGTCAGGCGCGGACGGCCGCGCGTGTGCTCGATCGCATCCTTGTTCCAGAGATGCAGATCTCCCACGCGCGAGCGCGTGACTAGCGCGGCCAGGCTGTGAAAACCCTCTTCCGTCCGCGCCAGAAAGGCTGCGGTGTATCCATCGACGTTGAACTCGGCGCCGATGACCGGCTTGATCCCCTGGCGCCAGGCTTCCTCCGCGAAGCGAACGACTCCGCCGAGGTCGGCAGTATCGGTCAGACCGAGGGAGGTGTATCCCAGGCGGGCGGCTGAGGCGGCGAGCTTCTCGGGGGTGAGGCTGCCGTCGCCGAAGGAGAACCCGGAGTGCGCCCGGAGTTCGGCGAAGCGTGGAGGCATTGGTCCAGCATAGCCCGAAGAAACACCGAAAACAAGGGTGCCGCCGAGGGCGCTTACCCTCCCAGCTTGTCCAACACCTTTTCGGCGTCTCTGGGGGGAAGCAACGCCGATATCCGGTCGTAAATCCGTTTGAGCTGCTCCGCGAGGGGAGGGTCTCCCGGGAAGCCCCGATGTTGATAGAACCTCATTACCTCGCCAAGCGCATCGAGATCGGCGGCGGTAAATCCGAAGGGCTGGTGATGGAGAGCGATGGCGGCCACTGCGTGCCGCTTCTGCTCCATGGTGTACCGGCGATCCGGACCGTAGGGTCGCTTGTCGGCGGCCCAGTCGGCCATCACCACGAGATCATCGCCGTACTGGATCCATTCGGCGGACGAGAGGGCGGGCGCGATTTTATCTACCATGGTTCGAAAGATCACACCCGCGCGACAACCTCGAAAGCTAGATTCGTCGGATGCTCGACCTCTCGAAAGCGCGCGTCATGGTAACGGGCGGGGCCGGATTCATCGGCAGCGCCCTCGTCTGGGCGCTCAACCAACGCGGCTGCGACTCGATCGTCGTGGTCGACATCCTCGGCGAGAGCGACAAATGGCGGCACCTGCGCCCGCTTCGCTTCGAGGATTACGTCGAGGCCGCGGACCTCGCCGACCGCCTGTCCCACAAACGGCTGGGGAAGTTCGATCTCGTGCTGCACATGGGCGCCTGCTCATCGACCACCGAGACCGACGCCGAGTATCTGACTCACAACAACTACGAGTACACGAAGGATCTCGCGGAGTACTCGATGAAATCCGGCGCGCGGTTCGTGTACGCGTCGTCGGCGGCGACGTACGGCGACGGCTCCGCGGAGATGAGCGATTCAGCCGAGCTGGAGTACCTGCACACCCTTCGCCCGCTCAACATGTACGGCTACTCGAAGCACCTGTTCGACGTGCATGCCGCGCACAACGGATGGCTCGACAAGATCGCGGGACTCAAGTTCTTCAACGTGTTCGGCCCCAACGAGGACCACAAAGGCGACATGCGCAGCCTCGTGCACAAGGCGTACGGGCAAGTCGCGGAGACCGGCCGGATCCGGCTGTTCCACAGCCATCGTGACGACTACGGCCACGGCGAGCAGCAGCGGGATTTTCTGTACGTGAAGGACGCGGTGGACATGACCCTTCATGTCGCGGCCGGTGGGCACAACGGATTGTTCAACATCGGCTCGGGGGTCGCGAGCACGTGGAATGCACTGGCGAGCTCCGTCTTTTCCGCGCTGAGCAAGGATCCGAGGATCGAGTACTTCGACATGCCGGCTGAGCTGCGTGAGAAATACCAATACTTCACGCAGGCTGACATCTCTCGCCTGCGCAAAACGGGGTACACGCGAGACGTGTTTCCGCTGGTGGACGCCGTTGGGGATTACGTCCGGAACTATCTCGTTCCGGGGAAACACCTGGGGGGATAAGAAAAGCGGGGCGCGGTGTGCGTTTACCGTGTAACAGTTTTGTCCGTAAGGACGTAACGGCGGTGGGAACAGAATGGAGTTCCCGCCGCCTCTTACGTCCTAACGGATAACGTTCTAACGGGTAACGCACACCGCGCTCCGTTTAATCCCACCATCCGTGCAGGTACCAGTCGTTCCGCCGTACATCACGGTAAATCCAAACCATGGCTCCCTCGCGTGTTACACACCTGAAATATTCCCGCGCGAAGTGACCTCCCTCCCATTCTCCTCCGGAGACGCGCTCCGGCCCCAGCGCAGATAAAATCACCGTCCACTCGTCCGACTCGCGGTACCGCGCCGGCATCTCATGATCCCGCCGCCGCTCGGTCAGCACCGTGATCCGCTTTGGCTCCGGCAACATCTGCAGGGTCAGCTCCGGCGCCGGCTCCCCATTCCCCGAGCGAAATGCCAGCTTCGGCCTCGCCGCTTCTCCCGGCTCCTGCGGAACCCAGCGAGTGCGCCTCTCCAGCAACGGGTGCGCAGAATTGCTGGGAACCACGACGACCGCGCCCTGATCGTCCAGCATCTGCGCGATCGTCTCTTCCGTCGCGCGCGCCGTCGCGAAGCCACGATCAAACAGATCGCCCTGCCGCTCGGCGTGCGCGACCACCGCTTCCACGCGCAGCGATATCCCGGTCACCGCATCGGCGAGCCTGATCTTCTCCAGCTCGGCGCGCACCAGCCGCATCCACGCCTTCTGGCTCGACGTCGCGCGCGCAGGACGCAGCCGGTGCTCCGCCGTGGATCTGTTCGCCAGGGAGAACGCGAGCACCATCTCGCGCGCGCCCTCCCCCCGCCCGGTCAGCGCGTTGCACACGGTCCCCATCAGCGAGTTGATCACGAACAGCAGCCGCTCCGGATCCCGCAGCGTGTACTCGACCCACTCGAACGAGGCGCTGGGCAAATTGCGCGGCATCTCGGCGAACAGCCGGCGCTTGTCGTCCGCGCGGGAGAGATGCCAGACCTTACTGCCTTCGCTACCGAATCTGACCTCTATAGCTTGATGGTCGAGCCTGGCCAGATCACCGCACGTCTCTATGCCGACCGCGAGCAGCATCGCGAACAGCTGGTCCGACGGATCCAGCAGCTCTATTGGAAGCGGGGCGATGAATCTCGCGTCGTCGCCCGGGTTTACCGACGTGACTCTCGTGGCGGGCCGCGTGCTGGTTCTGGCAGCGAGCTCCGCCGCGACTGGAGTCATGGCGATTCCCGCCCGGGCACGAGTGAAACCCGATTCGACGATGCTATCGAGCAGCGAGTCCGTAACCTCGCGCGCCGGCAAGCTTCGCGCGTCCGCCCAGATCACGCCGCGCGCGCCGATCGCCAGTCGGGGGACTATCCCGAGCAACGGCGGCGCCAGCTGCGATAACTTTTCCGCCGAGGCACTCGGGACCGCGACGCACACTACACTCACTCGATGACTACCAGCTTCAAGATCTGCTGCATGCAGAACGTGGAAGAAGCCCGCCTCGCCGTCCACCACGGCGCCGCAGCGCTCGGCTTCGTCTCGGCGATGCCGAGCGGCTTCGGGCCGATCGACGAAGAAGAGATCGCAAAGATCATCGCGACGGTCCCTTCGTCCGTAGCGACCTTTCTCCTCACCTGCGCCACGGACGCGAAGACGATCGCGGAGCAGCAACGCCGGTCCGGCGCGAGCACGCTGCAGCTCGTGGACGAAGTGCCGCCGGGCACATACGCCGCGCTGCGGGATTCCATGCCCGACGTGTCGCTGATACAGGTGATCCACGTCACGGGAGAAGAATCGCTGCGCCAGGCGGTGGCAGTCGCGCCCGAGGTCGATGGAATCCTGCTCGATTCCGGCAATCCTTCGCTGAAGATCAAGGAGCTCGGCGGTACCGGACGCGTACACGACTGGACGGTGAGCCGCAGGATTCGCGAAGCCGTGGACGTGGCGATCTTTCTCGCCGGCGGCCTGCGTCCCGAGAATGTCGGAGAGGCTATCGCGAGCGTGCGGCCGTTCGCGGTGGACGTATGCACGGGACTGCGCACCGACGGCGCGCTCGACCCGGTGAAGCTCGATCGTTTCGTCACCGCTGTTCGAGCAGTCGCGTAAAAGCTTGCATGGCCCAGCTCACGTTATGCCTGCTTGCCCCCCCACCAATGTCTGTCCATATCTCCCACTGAAGTCGGAACGTCATTTATGGTATATCCCTCCTCCATGGCGAGCTTCAGAAGCCCATACAGCAGCACGCCAGCTACCGCAGCAGCAGCTGCACCAACTGTGCGAAGAATGCTGAATCTCTGTTCATGAATTGCGCGCACATCGTTGAGCGCGATCGATACGCGTCGATTCTTTGAGTCAATACCGACAAGAGTGTCCTGCTCAACGCGAACGCGCTCGAATTGGATTTCTTTGCCCGAAGTCAGCTCGACACGGCTTCGATGGCTAATAGTCCGCGCTACAGCCGAGCTCGGCTCTGGAACGTCGATTCGACGCCAGTCATGGCAGGCGGTACAGAACAAGAACACGGCCAAAAGTCCAACGATTCGTTTCATCGAATCGCCGGAGCATGTGATTGCACGGCTCATGTTCAGCGCTCTTCGTAGAGCCGGACTCGCCGAAAGTCGTAGCGGTGGCCGTCAAGGACGAGAGTCAGTGCAGGTCCCGGTAAACCCGTGGCTGCAGTCGCTTGGATCGGGATGCGGTAGACACCTCGTCCTTCATCGGACCTGAACTCCACTTCATCGCCACGTAGCGTCCACTCGCAGAAATCGCGCGCAAATTCGTTCTGAGGCGGTATACGACTGGTATCACAGCTGAACCGCGTAAGTGCTCGAACCGTATACAGCGGTCGTCTGTTCAACACTCGGGGGTGTGAGAGTGAGAAGACCGCGATAAACCTCAAGGGGGCAATCTCCCGTGTTCACCTTCACAGGCAGGGGCTTGCCGTCCATGAGCTCGAGATCGTAAGAGCCCGCGGCGTGCGAAAGGTCCGGCTCGAAGAGCCGACCGCATGCAACAGGCATTAATAGCAACAGCGAAACAGCGGCGACTCGTTGTGTAGTAAATCGCATTCGCGAGGACATTAGCGTCGTGCGGTAAGATCCAATCGAGGATCGCTTGCTAGTTCGTGCTGACTTCTCAGCCGCCGACGCTCTTCAGCGCTCGGAAGCATGAAATCATCTCGGTACAAAGGTCCGAATTCGTCGGAACGCGAAACGGTGGCCGTCGAGGACTATCGTGAGCGCTGGTCCAGGCGCTCCCGTGGCTCCAGTCGCCTCAATGGGCACGTGGTAAACCCCACGCCCTTCATCCGATCTGAATTCCACGCGATCGCGGCGTAGCGTCCACTCCCCGAAATCACGCACGAATTCGTCTTCTCCAGGGAGTGGAAAGCGCGTCGTATCGCAGCTGAAGCGCAAAAACACGCGGGTCGAATACAACGGTTTTCTGGTGGCTATTCGAGGAGAGAGGCCGAGGTCGCCATCAAACACTTCGAGAGGACAACTCCCGGAACCTACCTTCACCGGCAGGGCGTTACCATCCATGAGGTCGAGCTCATAAGTCCCCGCAACTGTTGAAAGATCGGGTTCGAAGAGCCGCCCGCAGGTTGTAGCCAGGAGGAATAATCCCAAAATCGCAACTACGCGGTTCGGCATCTTTCGCGCGACAGTGAGTTGGGAAACTGCAGCTCCGCTCGCTCGGGTGCGTCACGTCACTCCGCGACGACTGCATACCGCTTACGTCTATCTAGTCGTCATAGAGCCGAACTCGACGAAACACGTATCGATGTCCGTCGAGCTCAAGAGTGAGCGCGGGCCCTGGCGCGCCAGTCGGTGAAGTGGCCTCTATCGGTACGCGATACACGCCTCGTCCTTCTTGCGATCTGAACTCTACCTGTTCGCCGCGAAGGGTCCAATCACCGAAATCACGCACGAATTCGTTCTGCGGCGGTATGCGACTGGTATCACAGCTGAAACGCGTGAACGCTGCGAGGTTATACAGTGGCTTTCTGTTGGCCACTCTCGGAGTAAGCCCAACGGCGCCTTGAGAAACCTCGAGCGGGCAACTCCCCGCACCCACCTTCACCGGCAGCGCATTACCGTCCATAAGCTCGAGCTGGTACTCCCCTGCGGCCGATGAGAGATCTGGCTCGAAGAGCCGGCTGCATGCGGTAACTGTTAGAACCAGCAATGTAGACGCGGCTACCAGACGGTTCGACAGCCGACGTGCGGGAAGTGGGAGCGCGAAAACTTCGCGGCCAATTCCAACCGTCTGCTCAGCCTGCACCGCGAGCCGCACCCTAGAAAGCATATGCTCGCAGGCTCTCCTCGTAAGGTCCGGCGCAACTGCCGCTGGTGTAATACGACCAGCCGCAAAATCTGGCGGCGGGCACCCAGTAATACTCTGCGTTGCCATTGTTCGAGCGCCGGTCATACACGGGTGAGTAAGACGCTCCCAGGAAAGGTATAAAAGACCGCCCGAGATTGTACGCCGCCGCTATGTCGAGCGTATGATACAATCCATCAGGATGTTCGCAGTTATCCAAATTGAAATAACCGGCAGCATCGCAAACGCTCTGCGAGCGGTAGTTCGCGTGCTTATGCTGAGCAACCCATATCTTCGGCGCTCCAAAAGCAGGAGATCCATCGGCATCTTCCAAGTCCTCAGCCGCATAACGCGCGGTATTGTCATTGCCCCAGTCGGTATTCCAATGCGCTGATAGCGTGGCATACTTCAGCGCCCATGGCCGTGTCGAACTTGAATACCGTCCTACCTCGGCCACTATCCATTCGGAGTCGCCGCGATGGGTATCGCAGTTAGGTACGTCGTTGCCGCAGGTAAACGGTGGGCCGCAGTCGTATACGTATGAGATGGCGTAAAAGATGAAGATCGCGTCACCGCCGCTGTACGCGTAGCGTACGGCAAAATACGGCTGTCGGCGTGTATCGCAGTCGTTGCTCATGAGCACGATCTGCGGGTTGAAGGCTATCGCGAGCTCAGCTTCACAGCCGTCGTCAACACCGTCCTGATCCCGATCGACGTTGGTGTCGAACTGTCCGGGGCGATAGCAGTCGTCGAAACTCTTACCGCTCGGAAGAGCGACCCCCATTAGCCTCCATGGACCTGTGCCGCCGCCGTCTTCGGGGCACTCTATCACGGCGGTATTGGGGTCGCACTCCGTAGACGAAGCGGTCATCGTGCTGCCTTGCAACGATGGAAGAACGACGGTCGAGTCGCCTCTTCGAGTATAGCCGGCGATCTCCTCCGCTGGAGTACTGACTGTACCTCGCGGTTGCACCGGTGCCGCCGCCCGCTGCATTTCGGGGTCCGCTCCGAATGAGATATCAATCGGTTCAATCACGAGATACGGATAGTCGGATGCCGTCAACGGCCCGTGTCGGCGCGCAACTCCAGTTACTGTGTATGCCCGCTGCACGGACCCGGTGCGAAGCGCCGTGCTTCGCTCTACAAGGGTAAATGGCGTCCCTTTGACAGCGATGTCCGGAGTTCCCGTCCAGAAGATTCGATCGACAGGCCGCACCATGGCAAGCTGAAGACCGCCGCGAATGTCAGCCATCTGCATAACGCGAGCGGATGCGATCCCGCCTGCTTGCGCCATTTTCCCGACCAATAGCACCCCGCGCGAACCTCGCAGGTATGATGGCAAATGGATCTTGTGCCGCGGAAACGGGCTGTCGCGTAAATCGGCGAGGATCTGTTGCCGCACTGATGCGTCAGACAACGCGAGCGCGAGCGAGCGCCCGAGGCTATCGGCAGCAGCGGAGTCACCCGGGAGCGCGCGCAGTAATTCACTTGAAGAAGCGCTCCGCTCTGCGGCGACGTGCAATTGCGGCGCCGTTGCGGGCTTATCGTTGCATGCCAATACAGCGATGCAGAGGAGCGATACGGCGAAACGTCCCCGCCGCGGCGTCCTTCGTGAACTTGGCGTGCCGCGTTCCATGGGACGTTCTCTTGATCTGAGAAAACAATTGTTCTGAGATCCAATATGAGTACAGCCCCACGCGTTGACAACAGCATTCGGTGTTATTTCGTCAAGGGAGTATGTCGTCGGCATCATTCTGCACTTTCCCACGTAATCTTTTTCCGCGGCCCCGCGAGCACTCCGCGGCGATCTATTATTCCGGAATCGAGCGCGGTGCGGAGCGCATGCTGCGACACCGGCAACAGCAGCTCCGTCTTCGCACTCCAGCCCAGAGAGTGCGCGTGCACGAGGATGCGGGCGCGACGCACCTGCGCCGGCTCGCCGAACGGGCTCGGCTCCCAGTCGTAGCCGCGCGGCAGAATGCTCGAGGTGAGCCGCAGGCTCGCCATCGCCGCGTGCGGTGTGAGCGCAACGAAAGCCCCGCCGCCTTCGCGCGCGGCGCGCGAGAGCCGCACCGTCTCCGTGGCATCGGGCTCCACGCCTGAAAGCACGACCAGCGCAAACCCGCCGCAGCGCAGCAGCTCTTCCGTGCCGCGGAGAGCAGTTTTTCTGGACGTCGGCCTCACGAGCAGCGGCCCTTCTTTCCAGTAAGGCCCTGAGATGCAGCCCAGCCCGTCGATCCAGGCCGCGCGCTCACCGCTGGCCACCGCTTTCTGGGCGGCCGCCGTCAGGATCGCCGTGGCCCCCCCTTTAGGAAGCCAGACCGTGAGCCGGGCCCGCGGGAGCCCGCCGCCGGGCAGGATCTTGTCGAGTCCCGGGATTCCGGTAGCCACCGGCTCCGCCGTCCGGTGGGTGAGCGGGGTCGCATCCGGAAACCGCTGCTCGATAAGGAGGCGAAGGGCGGAGAGAGACATACCTCAGCTTAGCCCGAATAAAACCCGAAAACAAGAGGACGTACTGCAACGGCAAGAACCCCCCTCCCGTTTTCTGAAATCCACGCTCATGTTACGGAAAAGAACTGATCATTCGAGGCCGGACTGAAGAACCCGGCTGACCTTTCTGTAGCTGGGAGGCATGATCGTCATATGAGGGAATACCGAAGCGGGGACATACGGAACATCGCGGTTGTAGGACACGGAGCGAGCGGGAAGACCACTTTGGTCGACGCGCTCGCTTTCGTTTCGGGGGCCAGCAAGCGACACGGATCGGTGCGCGAGGGCTCCGCCCTCACTGACTTCTCGCCCGAAGAGGTCGAGCGCAAATTCTCCATCTCCCTCGGCTGCGCCCACGCCGAGTGGATGGACACGAAGATCAATCTCCTGGACACGCCGGGTTACCTCGACTTCCAGAGCGAGGCCGTCGCCGGAATCGCGGCCGCCGACGGCGCGCTGCTGGTGGTGAGCGGCGCGTCCGGAGTCGAAGTCGGGACCGAGCGGATGTTCCGCGAGGCGATTCGCCGACGGGATCCAGTGCTCGTCGTCGTGTCCATGATGGACAAGGAGCACGCGTCGTTCGAGTCCGTCTGGGAGGAGATCAAGAACCGGCTCGACTCCCGCGTCATTCCCGTGGAGGTGCCGATCGGCGAGGGAGCCAACTTCCACGGCATCCTCAACCTGTTCGACAAGAAAGCGCACCTGTTCAAGAAGGGCACGAAGAGCGGTGAGTACACCGAGTTGGATGTCCCCGACGAGCACCGCGCGCTGTTCGACCGGTACTACGACCAGCTGATCGAGACGATCGCCGCGACTGACGACACGCTTCTCGAGCGCTACCTGAACGACGAAGAGATCTCGCGTACCGACGCGCTCAGCGCGATGAAGGAGGCGATGAAGCGGGGCGAGCTGTTCCCTCTCTTCTGCTGCTCCTCGGAGCTCACGTACGGGACTCAGGCGCTGCTCACCAAGATCGTGGAGCTCATGCCGTCGGCGTACGACATGGAAGAGCTGCACGCATTCGTCGGGGCGGAAGGCGACAAGACCGTGGAGATCCACGCCAACGACGACGCGCCGCTGACGGCGCTCGTGTTCAAGACGGCCTCCGAGCCGCACGTCGGCGACGTGCTGTACTTCCGCACGTTCTCGGGAACGTTGCGCAACGGACAGGAGGTGTTTAACGCTACGCGCGACGGCACCGAGAAAATGTCGCACCTGTCCATCGCGCAGGGACGCGAGCGGATCGAAGTGCCGGTCCTCCACCCCGGGGACATCGGGTGCGTGGCGAAGCTCAGGAACACGCACACCAACGATACGCTCTCGACGCGGGAGCACCCGGTGCGCCTGCCGCAGATCGAGTTCCCGCAACCCCGCGTTTCCTTCGCTGTGCACGCTGCCGCGCGCGCGGAAGAGGAAAAGCTGCAGCAGGCTCTGCACCGCATGCACGACGAGGACCCGTCGTTCGAGACGCACTACAACTCCGAGACGCACGAAACGATCGTGTCCGGTCTCGGCGAGCGGCATCTCGAGGTCAGCCTCGCCAAGCTGAAGCGGAAGTACGGCGTCGCGACCCAGCTCACCAAGCCGAAAATCGCTTACCGCGAGACGATCGTCGCGAAGGCGGACGGCCAGGGGCGGCACAAGAAGCAGAGCGGCGGGCGCGGGCAGTTCGGTGATTGCTGGATCCGGATGTCGCCGGCGCCGCGCGG
>JACDCY010000025.1 GCA_013817305.1 Gemmatimonadaceae bacterium
GTTGGTGAATCTCATGCTAGTGGTTGGCGGGCCAGCTATCGCCATGGGATTTCTTCCGACCGGTAGTAGTTGATTCCCATGGCTGACCACCTCGCCCCGTGAGTCGCCAACCGCGCGCGGAAATCCTCCCATCTGCGCTCCGACTGGGGGGACCACGCGGCTTCGGCAACCGCGGCAAGGCGGGGGAAGGCCATGTACTCGTAGTCGTCCAGAGTCACGAGCGTTTCGGACCAGAGCGGCGCTTCGATGCCGAGGATGGACGCCTCACTCGCCCCGGCGAGAAGGCGCGCGGGATCCCACTCGTACGCAGTGCGCACGGTGACATACCCGGCCCAGCGCAGTCCGAGCGAGGTGGCTGGCGAATACTTCATGTCCAGGTAGACCTTGTTCGCCGGCGAGAGAATAAGCGAAGATCCCTGGCGAATCGCATCCCGGGCCGTTGCGTTGGGCCGCCAGTATTGCACGATCGTCGTCGGATGGAGCGCCGCTCCGGCAATCTCGTCCCAACCGATCATCTGCTTGCCGTGTGAGCGGACGATCGTCTGCGCGCGCTCCACGAAGGCGGCGTAGCTCGGGGCGGAGAGCGTCTTGACCTCGTCGCCGCCGATGTGGAACCATGGGCCCGGCGTGAGCGCGCTGATCTCGCGCACCACGTCGTCGACGAAGCGATACGTGCTCTCGGTCGTGGTGCACAACGAGCTGAACCCGACGCGCATCCCGGTGTACAGCGGGCGCGCGCGACCGTCGCAGTTCAGCTCGGCGTACGACGCCAGCGCGGCGTTCGTGTGCCCCGGCATGTCGATCTCGGGAACGACGGTGATGAACCGCTGCGCCGCGTACGCTACAAGGTCCGCGTACTGTGCCTGCGTGTAGAACCCGCCGGGTCCGCCTCCGACGGCGGAGCTGCCGCCGCGCGCCGTGAGGTTGGGCCACGATTTTATCTCGATCCGCCACCCCTGATCGTCGGACAGGTGCAGGTGCAACCGGTTCAGTTTGTACAGCGCCATCATGTCGATGAACCGCTTCACGTCCGCGGGACCCAGGAAATGGCGCGAGACATCGAGCATCGCTCCCCGCCAAACGAAGCGCGGGCGGTCCTCGATGGCGGTCGCGGCCAACGCCTGCCTTCCCAGCGAGGATATCTGCTCGATGTCGGCGGGAAGCATCTGGCGAACTGTCTGCACGGCATAGAACAGTCCGGCGGGCCCGGGAGCGGACGCTGTCAGCCCATCCGGGGTGATGCTGAGCTGGTAGCCTTCGGTGCCGAGAGACGTCAAAGCCGGGTCGAGCGCGAGAGTGATCGCTCCCGCCGCACGCGTTCCTGCCGGCATCACCCGGGTTGAGCGCGGCGTGGCGGCGTCCACCGGAACGAACTCGGCCAGATGGGCAGCGATCCACGCTACCTCCGCGCTGCCGCCGGTGAACTGGATCTCCGTGTCGGGACCGATGGTGAAACGACCGGAGCCCGCACGGGTAGACAGGGGAAGGGGGACGATCCCTCCGTCAGGCGGCTCGGCGGCCACCCCCACGGGCTCAGCCGCGGAGGTCTCCTCGACGACCCGCATCGCGGCCGGGCCCGAGCAGGCCTGTACGGTGGCCAAGGAGCAAAGTAGGGCCATTCTGGACGACGTCTTGCATCCGCCACGCGTAAAATTCATGAACCCCGTGAGCCGTATTCCGTGAACCCACTCCCGCCCCTTATGCGATACAAGATCCTGGTCCTGGTCCCGCTCCTGCTTGCCGCCTGCGCCCGTGGAACGACTCCGCCCTCGCGACCTTCTCCATCGACCGGCGCCGACCCCGCCCGCACCAGCGGCGCGCCGGGCGGTGCTCCTGGTACTGCGACGACGGCGAGCGATTCCGCCGGCGGACGATCAGGTGCAAGTGGCACGCCGAGCCCGCGTCCATACAACCGCGTCATCACATCGGAAGCTATTACCCGGCGCGGGATGTTCGCGGTCCACAGGGTCGGCGACAAGCTCTTTTTCGAGATTCCGCGAAAGGAGATGTACAAGGACATGCTGATAGTCGGGCGTTACGCGCGCGCGGCAGCGTCCGATCCCGCCACGCCCGGCGGTGGGTTCGGGTCTTACGCGGGTGACCAATTCGGCGAGCGTACCCTCCGGTGGGACCGTAGCGGCAACCGCGTCATACTGCGCTCACCCTCGTTCACGATCACGGCCGATACGGGACTCTCCGTGTATCGCGCGGTCGAGGCGTCGAACTATCCGCCGATCATCGCGGTGTTCAATGTCGAGACGTATGGACCCGACAGCGCGGCGGTCATCGACGTGACCAGGCTGTTCACCACCGGCATTCCTGAGATTGCGGCAATTCGCGGGAGCGTCGATGGGCAGCGCTCTTTCGTGGAGCGCGCGATCGCATTCCCCGATAACGTCGAGATCGAGGCGACGCAGACGGGAACTCCCACGTCGACTGGAGGTGCCGGTAGTGGCGGTGCGGCTGGTGGCGCGCAGCGCGAAGCGCAGAGCGTGCTCGCGCACTGGAGCCTGGTGCGCTTACCGGAGCAGCCGATGATGGCGCGGCGGTTCGACGAGCGGGTGGGCTTCTTTTCCATCCGGCAGGTGGACTTCGGCACCACCGAGCATCGCTCAGTGGTGCGCCGCTACATCACCAGGTATCGGCTGGAGTGCTCCGAGCGGATGGCGGGTGATCTTTGCTATCCCAAGAAACCCATCGTCTATTACGTCGATCCTGCAACGCCCGACGTCTGGAAGCCGTTTGTACGCGCGGGCATCGTCGAATGGCAGTCGGCGTTCGAGGCGGCTGGCTTCAAGGATGGAATCGTGTCGGGGGAAGTTCCGGCGGACGATCCTGACTGGTCGCCCGAGGATATCCGTCACACGATGATTCGCTGGCTTCCGTCCACGGTCGAGAACGCCGTGGGCCCTCACGTCAACGATCCGCGTACGGGCGAGATTCTCAACGGCTCCGTGCGGATGTTCCACAACATTCTCAACCTGCAGCGGTCCTGGTACTTCACGCAGGTCTCCGCGCTCGATCCGCGTGCCCGCCGGCTCCCGTTTCCGGATTCGCTCATGGGACGGCTGCTGCAGTTCGTCGTGGCGCACGAGATCGGGCACACGCTCGGCCTGCAGCACGATCAGATCGGCAGCTCGACGTACCCGGCGGACAGCGTGCGGAGCCGCACGTGGGTCGCGCGCATGGGCCACAGTCCCAGCATCATGGATTACTCCCGCTTCAATTACGTAGCTCAGCCGGAAGACAGCATCGCAGTGAACGATCTAATCCCACGCGTCGGACCGTACGACCGGTACGCGATCATGTGGGGATACAAGCCCATCCCCGGCGCCAGGACTCCGGATCAGGAGCTGGCAGTGCTCGAGCAGTGGTCGAGAATGCAGGACACGATTCCGTGGTACCGGTTCGCGGCAAGCAACGCATTTGGCTCGACCGGAACCCAGAGCGAAGCCGTCGGTGACGCGGACCCGGTTCGGTCCACCGGTCTTGGTTTCCGGAACATAGAGCGCACGGTCGGATACATTGCGACGGCCGCGATCAGACACGGCGAAGACAACACGGATCTGCGCGAGCTGTACGACAGAACTGTCGGCCAGTGGGCGAACGAAGCCAACCACGTGGCGACGCTCGTCGGCGGCGGGACAGTACAGCACAAGTCCGGCAGCCAGCCCGGGCCCGTGTACTCGCCCGTCACGCGCGCGCGGCAGGCGGAAGCGCTCCGTTTCATCAACGAGAATGTATTCCGTACGCCGACGTACCTGATCCGCCCGGAGATTTCCGCGCGCATCGAAGCTTCTGGCATGATCCGCCGGATCAACAGCGCCCAGGTGCGCGTGCTCAACAACCTGCTGGACGACGGCAGGCTCAACCGGCTGCTGGAGCAGGAAGCGTTGCAGCGCAATCCGTCCGAGGCCTACCAACTTTCCCGGATGCTCGACGATCTGCGGCGGGGTTTGTGGTCGGAGCTTTCGACTTCCCGGCCGGTGATCGACGCGTTCCGCCGCGACCTGCAGATGGATTACCTGAACGCGATCGACGAGAAGATCAATCCGCCCGTCAGGCCATCGGGCCAGACGTCTGTATCTACCTTCGGACCGCCCCCGGCGCCGCTATCGGACGACGCAAGATCGCAGCTTCGTGGCGAGCTCGTGACGCTGCGGGGAGAAGTACAGAGAGCGATTCCGCGGGCGGGGGACCGCTCGACTCAACTGCACCTGCAGGGCGCGCTGCACAGGATTGGGGCAATACTCGACCCGAAGAGATAACAACAGTTACGAGACAGGATTTTCGCGTGGTGCGTTTCCCGTTAGTGCGTTAACCCGTTCTTCCGTCAGGACGGCCTGACGGTTGACGGACAAGCGGTAAACGCACCACGCGAGCCGGGCAGCAAGGTGCCGAATCAGCGTGCGGTCTCTGGCCGCGGTTCCGCCGTAGAAAACCCCCGCTTGCGCATTAGCGCCTCGATCTGCGGATCCCTGCCACGGAAGGCCCGATACGCATCCGCCGGATCCACGGTATTACCGATCGAGAAAATATGCTGGCGCAGGCGCGCGGCCACGGCAGGATCGTACAGTCCGCCTCCCTCGACAAAGGCCTGGTACGCGTCAGCCGTCAGCACGTCCGACCACAGGTAGCTGTAGTACCCGGCCGAGTATCCGTCCCCGGCGAATACGTGCAGAAACTGCGGCGTCCGGTGCCGCATGACCAGCTCGCGGGGCATCCCCAGCTCGGCGAGCGTTTCCCGCTCGAAGGCGGCCGCGTCGATGGGCCGATCGCCCGCGAGATGCATTCGCATGTCGACGATGGCGCTCGACAGGTATTCGGTGGTGGCGAATCCCTGATTGAACTTCGACGCGCGATCGATCCGGTCGACGAGCGACTGCGGGATGGGCTGGCCCGTCTGGTAGTGCAGGGCGAACCTCTGCAGCACCTGCGGCGTTGACAGCCAGTGCTCCAGCAGCTGCGACGGGAACTCGACGTAGTCACGGGCGACCGCCGTCCCCGACAGGGACGGGTACGTCACGTTGGACGACAGGCCATGCAGGGCGTGCCCGAACTCGTGGAACAGGGTCGTCGCGTCATCCCACGATATCAAAACCGGCTCCCCCGGCGCACCCTTCACGAAGTTGGAGTTGTTCGACACGATCGTGTTCACTTCGCGGTCGAAGCGCTCCTGCCGGCGGTACGCGTTCATCCAGGCGCCCGAGCGCTTCCCGGCGCGGGCGTACGGATCGAAGTACCAAAGCCCGACGTGCCTGCCGCTCGTCTTGTCGGTGACTTCCCACACACGGACGTCCGGGTGGTACACCGGCACGGTGACGGGCGCGAAGTTGAACCCGAACAGCTCGCCCGCGACCCAGAACATTCCCTCGCGCAGACGCTCGAGCTGCAGGTAGGGCTTGACCTCGTTCTGGTCGAGATCGTACCGCTGCTTTCGAACCTTCTCTGCGTAGTAGCGGTAATCCCACGGCTCGATGGTGATGTTCTGTCCCTCCGCTCGCGCCAGCGCCTGCATGTCCCGCACTTCTTCCGCTACGCGGGCGATGGCGGGACGCCAGACCGCTTCCAAAAGCTCGACTGCGCGCTCTGGCGTCTTGGCCATCGTGTTCTCGAGCCGCCAGTGCGCGTGCGTCTCGTAGCCCAGGAGCTTCGCGCGCTCAGCGCGTAGTGCGAGAATCTCGGAGATGATCTGGTTGTTGTTGTGCGCACCCGGGTTGTCGCCGCGACTGACGAACATGCGCCACGCCTTTTCGCGCAGCGTCCTGTTGTCGGAATACGTTAGAAACGGGTCCACCGAGGAGCGTGTGTTGCTGATTATCCAACCGCTCTGCAGCCCCTTCGCTCTCGCGGCCGCCGCGGCTCCGTCGCGGAGCGACTGGGGGAGCCCGGCCAGCTCGGTCTCGCTCGTCAGTGTGAGCACCTGATCGGTCTCGTCCGCAAGGACGTTCTGGCTGAATCCCGTATACAGGGCAGCCAGGCGCTGATTGATCGCTGACAGCCGTGTCTTGGCAGCGTCGTCCAGCCGCGCGCCGGCGCGAACGAAGTTGGTCTGGTACAGCCACGCCAGGCGCTGCTGCTCGGCGGTAAGCGCGGACCTTGCCGGTGAGTTGTACACCGCGTCAATGCGGCGAAACAGGGCTGCGTTTTGTGTGATGCGGTCGGAATGGGCCGCGAGCTTCGGCGCCATCTCTCTTTCGATGGGCTGAAAGTCGGCGGTGTTCAACGTCGAGCTCCAGACCCCGTACGAGGTCGACACGCGGTCCAGCTTCTGTCCCGTGCGCTCGAGCGCGGCGAGTGTGTTCTCGAAGGTCGGCGCAGACGGGTTGTTGGCGATCTGCTCGACTTCGGCGAGCTCTTCCGCCATGGCGCCTTCGAGAGCCGGCTTGAAGTCGGCGAGCGTGACCCGATCGAACGGCGGTACGCCACCGTGCTGGCCGGCCCACTCATTAAGGAGGGGATTTGCGGATGCGGTTGCGGCCACCGTCGGCGCCTGAGCCGGCTGGGTATTAGTGGTCACGACTGGCGCGCACGCGAGGGCGCCGCCGAGCAGCATGGCTGCGGCGGCACGATGACACGAAGTGTGCGGAGGCATATCAAAGGGAGTAGACGTTGGCGGAGCCGGACCTGTCGGCGGCGGATCTATCGCTTCCGAGTCGGGAGTGGCTCACGGCCGAAGGCTATGATCGGCTCCCAGCAGTGGCAAGGGCCGTTCAGGGCGCGGCGCAGCCGGTCCGTTGAATCGTGTAAGTGATCCCGACCATCTTCCATCCCGCGGCCGTGCGTACGAGATGAACAGCATCGTGCCCGCAATGACTAAAGGCGCTACCGATGCGGAAATCGTACGGCGCCCATAGCGAGGCCATGTCGCCGGCGACCTCCACCCGGGGGTCCCACATTCTCTCCACCAGCTCCTGCGTTGCGCTGCCGATCGACGTGATGAAAGCCG
The DNA here is from genome assembly GCA_013817305.1 of Gemmatimonadaceae bacterium. Lineage (GTDB taxonomy): Bacteria > Gemmatimonadota > Gemmatimonadetes > Gemmatimonadales > Gemmatimonadaceae > JACDCY01. The sequence continues at coordinate 6,950 of JACDCY010000025.1, forward strand.
ATACGGGCTGTACCTGCATCCGGGGAGCTTCGCCGGCGGTCGTGCGGATCGATACGAGACTCGTGTTGGGAGCGAAGGCGCTTCTGATGGCAGCCGTATCACGGGTTCGCATGGCGTCGAACAGCGACTGCACGGCGGCGATCACGGCGGCCCGATCGGCCGACGACGCAGTATCCGCCGCTGGCTTCGGCGCGGTGGCGCAGGCCGCACCGCCGACGACAGCGATCATCCAAAGGAAGTTCTTCATGTAGGGCTCGGGGTTCGAGGTTGCGTGTCGAGGACCTGCCGGCGAACATACGCGATCATGACCTCATCTGCCCGCCCGCCCCTGATCTTCGGGCTCCTTCTGTCCCTGGCTGCTTGCGCGCCTGCCGCACCGCCGGGCTCGTCCCCGGTTCCGGCTTACTTCCGCGTGGTCGACGGCCGCACGCACGCTGCATCGACCTTCGACCGCATGGCCGTGCGGCTGGGTCGTTCGAGAGTCGTATTCTTTGGCGAGCAGCACGACGATCCGGAGACGCATCGCGCGGAGCTCGAGTTGCTGAACGTGATCGGCCGGTCGGGCCGCCCGGTGATCGTGTCGCTCGAGATGTTCGAGCGCGACGTGCAGCCCGTGCTCGACGACTACCTCGCCGGACGCCTGAGCGAGCAGGATTTTCTGGCGCGATCACGGCCGTGGCCGAGGTACGCCACCGATTACCGGCCGTTGGTGGAGCTCGCGAAGGAAAGGGGCTGGCGCGTCGTGGCGTCCAACGTTCCCCGGCCCATCGCTTCGGCTATCGGAAGGGCGGGGCTGCGCGTGCTCGACACCCTCGGCGCGCGGCCACTCGCTTCGAGCGAGGTGTCGTGCCCCGATGACGCCTACCGGTCGCGGTTCCTGGATCAGATGCGCGCACACGGGTCAGGTCCCGGCGGGGCGCAGCAGGGCGATTCACTGCCGACGGCCGTCGCCGAGCGGTTTTATCTCGCGCAATGCGTGAAGGACGAAACGATGGCTGAGTCGATCGTCAACGCTTTGCGGTTCGCGTCCGCCGACGCAATCGCCGTCCACTTCAACGGCGCGTTCCACAGCGAGTACGGCCAGGGTGTCGTCGAGCGCGTGCGCCGACGCGAGCCGCGCTGGGATCTCGCGACTGTCGTAGCCATCCCCGTGGGGGAGCCAGCCACCGACGCGCACGCGGCGCACGACGGACTCGCGGACTTCCTGGTTTTTACGAGGCGCCCCAACTAGCTCGGGCGGGCGTTCTCGTCGGGGGGCCGTCGCCACAGCCGGCCGACCACCGGCGTGATCAAGACCGTAGCGCCGATCCGCAGCGGCTGCGTCAGCTTGGTCAGCAAGTACGCGGCGGTCCACGCGCTCGCGTTCCCCGCAACGCTCTGCGGCGCCCAGCCCGCATAGATCGCGAGATAGATCCCGAAAAACACCGCGAAAAAAAGGATGAGGTAGATGCCCACCGCGATGGGCCCGTATTCGGCGAACAGGTGCTTCAACTTGGCGATCATTGGTCTACTTCCAGTCAGCGATGAAGACGTTCGTCTCGCCGCTCCGTGACGCCCCGCGACTTGACGCCCACACGAGCTTGCGGCCGTCGGGACTGAACGCAGGGAAGCCGTCGAAGCCCGGGTGCGAAGTGATCTGTTCCAGGCCCGTTCCGTCTTCGTTCACCATGTAGAGATCGAAGTTGCCGCTGCGCGGATCCCTGTAGTTCGACGAGAAGATCACGCGCCGGCCGTCGGGGGTCCACGAAGGCCCGAAGTTGGCGCCGCCGAGCCGCGTGATCTGACGCTGTCCGGACCCGTCGGCGTTCATGATGAACAGCTCGACTTTGCTCGGCCGCACCAGTCGTTGACCCAGCAACGCGCGGTATTGCGAGACTTCCGCCGAGTCGGTCGGATGGTTGGCGCGGTACACGATCTTGCTCCCGTCCGGCGACCACCACGCGCCTCCGTCGTAACCCAGTGTGTGCGTGAGACGGCGCACGTCCGTGCCGTCCACATTCATCGTGTAAATCTCCAGATCGCCGGAAGCCAGCGACGTGAACACGATCCGCTTGCCATCGGGCGACAGGACGCCCTCGGCGGTATAGACGTCGTACGACGTGATTCGTTTCGTGCCGGTCCCATCCCTGTTCACCGTATAGAAGTCGTACGGGTCGAGCGGCCAGACATACCCACGGGATGGATCGGGCTTGGGCGGGCAGCGGTCCTGATGCGCGGTCGTCGATGCATAGAACAGGCTCTTGCCGTCCGGGAAAAACCAGCCGCACGTCGTCTTGCCCCGTCCATCCGACACGCGTCGGAGGGCGCTCCCGTCTACACGCATGACGAACTGCTGGTCGCACGGATAGTCGAGCTCCGCGCTCTGAAACGTCAGCCAGTTGCCGTCGCGGCTGAAATACGCCTCGGCGTTCTGCCCCCCGCGTGTGAGTTGCTGGATCGACGCGAATCGTGACTCGCCCTGCGCGGGCGCCACCGCGAAGCGGGGCGCTGCGGCGCATCCCGCCAGCACGCAGATCGTCGTCAGAGAAAAGCCAATTGTTCGCATGGGATACAACGTAATGCTTCTTTCGTCCGCCGCACTCAGCCCGTAGCTTACTCCACTCATGACGATGCGTGACAAGCTGGAGCTGCTGGAGAAGCGCCGCGCCGAGTCCGAGCAAGGCGGCGGCGAGGAGCGCGTCAAGGCGCAGCATGCCAAGGGCAAGCTGTCCGCCCGCGAGCGCATCGACCTGCTGGTGGACTCCGGCACGTTCGTCGAGACGGATCGTTTCGTCACGCATCGCTCCACGGACTTCGGCCTCGACAAGCTGAAGGTTTACGGCGACGGCGTCGTGACGGGCCACGGGCGGATCGACGGGCGGCTCGTGTATCTGTTCTCGCAGGACTTCACGGTGTTCGGCGGGTCGCTGTCGGAGGCGTTCGCGGAGAAGATCTGCAAGGTGATGGATCTCGCCGTCCGTAACGGCGCGCCGGTGATCGGTCTCAACGATTCGGGCGGCGCCCGCATCCAGGAGGGTGTGGTCTCGCTCGGCGGGTACGCGGAGATATTTCTACGCAATACGCTCGCGTCCGGCGTGGTGCCGCAGATATCGGCGATTCTCGGCCCGTGTGCCGGCGGCGCGGTGTATTCGCCGGCCATCACCGACTTCACGTTCATGGTGCGCGGCACGTCGTACATGTTCGTGACCGGGCCGAACGTAGTGAAGACGGTGACGCATGAAGACGTGACCATGGAGCAGCTTGGCGGCGCCGACACTCATGCGGGGACGTCGGGCGTGGCGCACTGCGCATTCGATTCCGAGCCGGCCTGCATCCAGGCGATCCGCGATATTTTTCGCTTCCTCCCGTCGAACAACGTCTCGGACCCACCGCGCGGGCCGGCCACCGATCCGCGTGACCGGCGTGACGAGGCGCTGCTCGACATTGTGCCGGACAATCCCAACAAGCCGTACGACATGCACGAAGTGCTGCGCCGCGTCGTGGATGGCGGCGAGTTCTTCGAGATCCAGCCCGACTACGCCGGGAACATCATCTGCGGATTCGCGCACCTGGGGACGTACAGCGTCGGAATCGTTGCAAACCAACCGGCCGTGCTCGCCGGAGTGCTCGACATCAATGCATCCATCAAGGCGGCGAGGTTCATCCGCTTCTGCGACGCGTTCAACATTCCGGTGGTGACGTTCGAGGACGTGCCGGGGTTCCTCCCCGGCATTTCGCAGGAGCACGGCGGGATCATCAAGCACGGGGCGAAGCTTCTGTACGCCTACTGCGAAGCCACGGTGCCCAAGCTCACGGTGATCACCCGCAAGGCGTACGGCGGAGCGTACGACGTCATGAGCTCCAAGCACATTCGCGGCGACTACAACGTCGCGTGGCCCACTGCGGAAATCGCGGTAATGGGACCCAAGGGGGCGGTCGAGATACTGTTTCGGAAGGAGATCTCCGAGAGCGATGATGCAGCGAAGGCGACCGAAGCCAGGATCGAGGAGTACCGCGAGAAGTTCGCGCATCCGTACATTGCCGCCGGTCGCGGATATCTCGACGACATCATCGATCCGCGCGAAACGCGGCCGCGCCTGATCGACGCGCTCGAGACTCTGGAGACGAAGCGGGACAAGAACCCACCCAAGAAGCACGGGAACATCCCGCTGTGAACAAGCGCTGCTGGCTGCTGGCCGCTGGCTGTTGTCTCTTTCCGATTGCTGCCGCCGCGGATTCGACGACGGTCGAGAAGACCCGGGTCCCGCCGGAGGGGGCAGGTGTCTCGAGCCGCCCATGGTGGTTCGGCGCGTGGGCCGGTGCGGCGACCCATTCGCCGTTCGAGACGAGGCACGGACATAGGAATCGCGATTTCTATATCGCAGCGATCCGCGTTGGTCGGGAACTGGACACTTCGCGCCGCTATGCGTACGACTACTTCGTGGAGATCATCCCGCTCCTGCGCCAAACGAACATCCCGGTCGAGTACCGGGAAGTAGTTACGTGCGGGCCCGGAGGCAGCTCGTGCTCCACCAAAACCGTCATGGTCACGGAGACCGCGCGCGGATTCGGCGTGACTCCGCTGGGTCTTCAGGTGCGCGTCTTTCCGTCGAGTCGCTTTCACCTTGCGTTCGGCCTGAGCATGGGCGTGGTGCTGTACGACAGTCCTGTTCCTGATCCTGAAGAAAAGCGGCTGAATTTCATGGGGGATATCTCAGCCGGAGTTCAGATGCGCGTCGGTCGAGCCAGCAACCTGATAGCAGGACTCCGCCAGAACCACACCTCCAACGGCTTCACCGGTCCAACGAATCCCGGATTGGACGCGCGCGTCCTGTACGTCGGCGCCACGAGGTCGCTCGGCCGGGGATTGCGGCGCTAGCTCATGTTTGACAAGGTGCTCGTCGCGAACCGCGGCGAGATCGCGCTTCGGATCGTGCGCGCGTGCAATGAGCTGGGAGTCGCGTCCGTGGCGGTCTACAGCGACGCGGATGCCGGCGCCCCACACGCGCGCGCCGCGGACGAGGCGGTGAACATCGGGCCCGCACCGTCAGCGGAGAGCTACCTCCTCGGCGACAGGATCATCGCCGCCGCGCTGTCCGTCGGTGCGCAGGCCATTCATCCCGGGTACGGGTTTCTCGCGGAGCGGGAATGGTTCGCGCGGGCGGTCGAGGCCGCAGGGCTGGTTTTCATCGGCCCGCCGCCCGACGCGATCGCGGCGATGGGCAGCAAGACCGCGGCGCGCGCTCTCGCGATCAAGAGCTCGGTCCCCGTCGTCCCTGGCAGCGGAGGCGCGCTCGCGAGCGCGGCGCAAGCGCGGGAGGCGGCCGAAGAGTTCGGCTACCCCGTTCTGCTCAAAGCGGCAGCCGGCGGCGGAGGGAAGGGCATGCGGGTGGTGCGGGAGGCCGGCGAGCTCGAAGCAGCGTTCGGCGCGGCCGCGCGCGAGGCGAAGGCCGCTTTCGGCGACGACTCCATCTATCTGGAGAAGTACATCTCGCAGCCGCGCCACGTCGAGATTCAGATCCTCGCCGACTCGCACGGCAACGTGCTTTCGCTTGGCGAGCGTGAGTGCTCCCTCCAGCGGCGCCACCAGAAGATGGTGGAGGAAGCTCCGAGCATCGCTGTCAGTCCGGAGCTGAGACGCAGTATGGGGGAGACGGCGGTGCGCGTCGCGCGAGCAGCCGGCTACGTGAACGCGGGCACATGCGAGTTTCTGCTCGCTGCCGACGGGAGCTTCTACTTCCTCGAGATGAACACGCGGCTGCAGGTGGAGCATCCGGTCACCGAGCTGGTCACGGACGTCGACCTCGTGCAGTGGCAGATCCGGATCGCCTCGGGCGAGAAGCTGACCTTCTCCCAGGGCGATATCGTTCCCCGCGGCTGGGCCATCGAATGCCGGATCACCAGCGAAGACCCGGCGAACGGATTCCTTCCATCGACGGGAGTGATCCAGTATCTGGGCGTCCCAAGCGGGCCGGGCGTGCGCTGGGACGGAGGTGTCGAAGCGGGAAGCGAGGTCGGGCTGCATTACGATCCCATGCTGGCAAAGCTGATCGTGTGGGGAGAGGATCGCGCGCAGGCCATCGCGCGGATGCATCGTGCTCTGCTCGAGCTCACGATAGACGGAGTCGAGACGTCCCGCGACTTCCACCTGCGACTGATGGAAGACGCGGAGTTCAAGAGTGGCGCGTTCGACATTCAATGGCTGGAGCGGAGGCTCGACTCGCTGGTGGCGGTGTCGCCGCCGCTCGACGGCCTGCGCGCGGCAGCGATCGCGGCGGCGCTGCTCGCGGAAGAAGACAGGGTGAGCCGCCTGCCCGCCGCAGCCGCAGCCGCGGCAGACGATCAATGGAAGAGTGCAGCGCGTAGGGAGGCGCTGCGCGGATGAGTCCAGTGGTGACGCTGGCCGTTGACTCCATCGCGGCGGGCGGTGACGGAGTCGGGCGGAGCAATGGGCTCGTCGTTTTCGTGCCGCGCACGGCCGCTGGCGATATCGTGACAGCGAGCATCTCCGGCAAGGGGCAGTTCGCGCGCGGCGCGCTGCGCACCGTGACGCGGCCGTCGACTGACCGCACGCAGCCTCCGTGTCCGCATTACACGCGCGACAGGTGCGGCGGCTGCCAGCTGCAGCACATCACGTATGCCGGCCAGCTCGCCGCGAAGCAGGGAATCATTCGCGACGCAGTCGAGCGGATAGGGAAGCGAAAGCTCGCGATCCCGGACATTCGCCCGAGCTCTTCGGAATGGCGCTACAGGACCAAGCTCACCCTCGCCATCCGGCGTCGTGGCCCCAATTGGATAGCCGGCCTCCGGGCATACGACGACCCCTCTCGCGTTTTCTCGCTCGCCGACTGCCCTATCACCGATCGCGGCGTGGTGGGTGTCTGGCGGGACGTCATGAGCGCGTCGGCCCATTTCCCGGAGGCGGGAGAGCTGCGCGGCGCGGTCCGGCTCAGCGAGGGAGCGTACATGTTCTCGCTGCAGGGCGGATCCCGCTGGACAGGCGCTGAGGAATTCTTCGCCGCCGTGCCCTCGCTCTCCGACCTCTGGTGGGAAGCGGAGGGACGAGGCCCCAAGCTGCTCCATTCCCGCGAGGCGGCCGGGTCTCGCAAGAAGCCGGGGATCTCCTTCGCGCAGATCAACCCCGCGGTTGCCGCGGAGCTCCATACGCATGTCGTCTCGCGCGTGCTGTCGCATTCACCGGTACGCGTTGTCGACGCGTACTCTGGCGCGGGGGCGACCGCGATAACGCTGGCTGCGTCCGGCGTGAACGTGACCGCGATCGAACTCGACCAGCTCGCGTCGGACTGGGCCGCGCAGCATCTCCCGGAGGGATCGCGCGCCGTGAGGGGGCGCGTGGAGGACGAGCTTCCCGCCGCGCTGCCCGCCGACGTCGTGCTGTTGAATCCGCCGCGCGCGGGGATCGACGAGAAGGTTGCAGCCGCGCTGGATGCTCCCGAATCCAGACCACGCGCCATCATATACGTAAGCTGCAATCCCGCCACGCTCGCGCGTGACATCTCGCGGCTCCCGTCGTTCCGCATCGCGCAGGTCGTCGCGTTCGACATGTTCCCCCAGACTGCGCACGTCGAAACCGTGTGCGAGCTCGTCGCATGAAATACCTGGTCCGGGTGGACGGCGGCGACCACGAAGTCGTCCTCGGGGCCGAAGGGGTCACCCACGCGGGAGCTGAAGTCCGCGCCCATCTCGAGGGCGCGCGGCTCGGCACGCCGATCCGGCTTCTCACGCTCGACGGCAAGGTGCACAGCCTGCTGGCGCGGAGGCACCCGGGGAAGGGGGGTTACACCCTCTGGCTCGATGGCTACCGGTACGAGGTCGAGGCGCTCGACGAGAGAACCCGCAGCATTCGCGAGCTCTCCGCCGGCGCCGAGAAAGCGACCGGGCCGGCGCCGCTCATCGCGCCCATGCCCGGGCTGGTCGTTCGGGTCAGCATAGCCGTCGGGGACACGGTTGCCGCGGGTCAGGCGCTGGTGTCGATCGAGGCCATGAAGATGGAGAACGAGCTGCGGTCCAAGTCGGCGGGGACCGTCAAAGCGGTGCGCGCCGTCGAAGGTGCGGCGGTCGAGAAGGGAGCGATACTGGTGGAGCTGGAGTAGCTCCGGAAACGAGGCAGCATTCGCACGCTGCCCCGTTCCGGAGCCCCAACCTCTGCTCAGCTCACCTTCACCGTTTTCATCATCCCGAGATCGAAGTGCAGCTTCTTCGTGGCGGGATCCGGAAAGAAGCAGAACAGCACGTAGTCTCCCGCTTCGAGGCTCGCCGTAAAAAAGGCGTGGCCGGTAGGAGGAAGCGCGACCACTCCGCCGATGGGCGCGGCCGGCGGGGGGCCCGCCAGTGAATGCGCCCAGGCCTGCAAGTCCCGCATAGTTTTGCCGGGCATCATCTTGAAAAGCTGCACCTCATGTGGTTGCGCACCCGAGTTCACGACCCGGAACGTATGCGCGCCGGCAGCCAGAGTGATGGGGAGGTCGAAGGCGAAATCCTTCATGTCGATCGTCGTGGTAGGCGTGGGGTCCGGCGCGACCGGAGTGCTCGCGGGCACGACCCTGAAATTGTGGACCATCCCCTTGAACAAGTGCGGGACCTTGTCCGGCGTATCCACGAAGCACACCAGGGCATAGTTGCCGGGAGCGAGCACCGAGGTTGCGTTCGACTCATGGCCGGGCAACGGCACGTTCGGCCCCCCGGCGACCCGGGCCCAGCTGGGGGGCGGTCCGCCCGCCTTGATCGCGGCCGCGAAGTCGGCGCCGGTCTTCCCCTCGTCCAGCTTGATGATCTGCGCGTGATGAATGTCCGGCCCCGCGTTGGCCAGCCGGAACGTGGTCAGTCCGGCCGGTATCTCCGTGGGTCCTTCGAAGGCGAAGTCCCGGGCGCGGATGGTCACGACGTTGGCGCCGGTGATCGTGCCGGCGACGTCCGGAGCATTCGTGGCGCTATCAGCGGCGGTCGATGGCGGCACTTCGTCGGCCGCGCAGCCCACGGCGGCAGCGAGCACGAGGGCCTTGGACAGGCCCATTAGGCTATTTCTCATGTGTCTCCGGAGTAATTGGGGTTCCTTCCGTCGCGAGGATTCTGGCGTCCACCCGTTCCGCCCGCAAGGGGCAGGGATGTTGGGGGTTTGACTTCGCGTAAGTTGTTGCGTAGCTTACGAGTCTGTTCCAAAACACCCCGAAAACAATACCGTCGCCGGCAGAGCTCGGCGGCGGTTTGTACGTTCGCTTCCGTTCCGCATCTCTAATGAAGACTTACACCGCAACGCCAACCGACATCGAGCATCACTGGTACATCGTCGACGCCGACGGTGTCGTGCTCGGCCGTTTGGCCAGCGAAATCGCGAAGATCATTCGCGGCAAGCACAAGCCGATGTTCACGCCGCACATGGACACGGGCGACAACGTCATCGTCATCAACGCCGAGAAGGTCAAGGTCACCGGGCGGAAGGCCGAGCAGAAGCGGTACTTCAAGCATACCGGTTACATGGGGCACGAGCGGTTCACGCCGTTCGCCACGATGATCGACAAGCACCCCGAGCGCGTGATAGAGAAGGCCGTCCACGGCATGCTGCCGAAGACCAACCTGGCCAAGTCGTCACTGCGCGGAAAGCTCCGCGTTTACGCTGGACCCAACCACCCGCACATCGCGCAGAGTCCGAAGGTTCTGGACCTGAAGCAAACCACTTCAACGAAGTAAATGGCAGACTCAGCAGTCACCCATACGATCGGCCGCCGCAAGGAAGCGGTGTGTCGCGCATATATCACCGCCGGCTCAGGCAAATGGGACGTCAACGGCCGCACCCTCGGTGATTATTTCCCCCGTCCGACGCTCGTAAGCGCGATTCAGCAGCCGTTCACGGCGACCGATACGCTTGGCCAGTTCGACGTCAAGGCGAAGCTCGAAGGCGGCGGCATGAGCGGCCAGGCTGGCGCGCTCAGACTTGCCGTGGCACGCGCGCTGGTAGAGATGGATGAAGCGCATCGCAGGAAGCTCCGTGCGCTCGGATTACTGACGCGCGACGCGCGCGCGGTCGAGCGCAAGAAGCCGGGCCGCCCGAAGGCGCGCAAGAAGTTCCAGTTCAGCAAGCGGTAGGCGACAGATGACACCTCCGAATCTCGAGCAGCTGCTCGAAGCCGGTGTGCACTTCGGCCACCAGACGCGGCGCTGGAACCCCAAGATGCGCCGGTTCATCTTCGCCGAGCGGAACGGGATCCACATCATCGATCTGCAGAAGACGCTGCGTCAGTTGGATCTGGCGCAGAGCCTCGTGCGTGAAGTGATCCTGCGCGGCGAGAACGTCCTCTTCGTTTGCACCAAGCGGCAGCTGGCCCCGATCGTACGGGCGGAAGCCGAGCGTTGCGGCGCGATGTTCATCACGGAGCGCTGGCTCGGCGGACTGCTGACCAACTTCCAGACCATCAAGAAGCAGCTGCGGCGCCTGAAGGAGCTTGAGACCGGCGCGGAGGAAGGCGGCGGCTTCGAGAACTACACGAAGAAGGAGCAGCTGCTGTTCAGCCGGCAGCGCGAGAAGCTCACGAAGAATCTGGCGGGCATCAAGTCGATGACGCGGATTCCCGGGCTCATGTTCGTGATAGATTCCAAGAAGGAGCGCATCGCGGTCGCCGAGGCAAACAAGCTCGGCATACCGATGATCGCTCTCGTCGACACCAACGCTGATCCGGATCTCATCACGGTTCCGATTGCCGGCAACGACGACGCCATCCGCTCGGTCGAAGTGATGTGCAAGGCGATCGCCGACACCATCATCGAAGCCCGCCGGGAAGCGCCGGTGCGCGAGGAAGTCGAGGAGTCAGAGTCGTACACGTACAGCTCCGACCGCGGCGCCGAGCCTGCGGACGAGACGGAGCGCAGACGGAAGCGCCGGCCGCGCAAGCGACGGGCGAAGCCGGAAGCGATCGCGGCGCGTCTCAAGATTGGAGGCGAGCCGGGAGAAGCCGGGGATGCGGGAGACGCCGGAGATGCCGGAGATGCCGGAGATGCCGGAGATGCCGGAGATGCCGGAGATGCCGGAGATGCTGGCGGAGCCGAGGAAGGACCAGCGGAGTAGCCCTCCAGCTGCCGTCAACGTGACGGGCAGAGTGGAGTTAGATTCAGGGACGCCGCCGGCAGCTTGTCGGCGGCGTCGCTGCAATACGCGGTTTTTGGATTTTGGATTTTGGTCGGCGGGACCAAGCTGAGCCGCGCAAACCAGAAACCACTAACCATAATCCAGCCACAGTTCTCAGTGAAACTCGCGGAGCTCGGCTCCGCCGTAACGCATAGGAATCAGAAAATGTCGTTTACTGCCAAGGATGTCCAGGAGCTTCGCCAGCGCACCGGTGCGGGAATGATGGAGTGCAAGCGCGCGCTGGAAGAGACCAACGGGAATATGGAGCAGGCCGTCGAGAACCTGCGAAAGAAGGGGATCGCGAAGGCCGACAAGCGGGTAGGCAAGCAGACCAGCGAAGGCCAGATCACGAGCTACATCCACCACAATGGGAAAGTAGGAGTGCTGGTCGAAGTGAATTGCGAGACGGATTTCGTCGCGCGGACGGACGATTTCAAAACGCTGGCGCGCGAGATCGCGCTGCACATCGCGAGCGCTGCGCCGCTGTCCGTGGACAAGGACGGCGTCCCGTCGGACGCGGTTGACCGCGAGAAGCGCATCTTCGAGGAGCAGGCCCGCGAGAGCGGCAAGCCCGAGAACATCATCGCGAAGATGGTGGAGGGGAAAGTCGAGTCCTACTACAAGGAAGTCGTGCTTCTCAGCCAGCCGTGGGTCCGGGAGCCGAAGAAGACCATCGGCGACCTGGTGAAGGAAGCCTCTGCGCGCGTGGGAGAGAACATTGTAGTGCGCAGGTTCGTGCGATTCCAGATGGGAGAGGAGTGATCAGTGATCAGTAATCAAGCATCAGTCACGGCAACGACACTTTCGGGCAGGCAATCGATTCCCTGCGGTTCCTGATCACTGATCACTGATCACGATCACTGACGACTTGCGATGCCACTAGCGTACGCCCGCGTCCTGCTGAAAATCTCCGGCGAAGCACTCGCCGGGGAGAAGGGCTTTGGCTTCGACATGGGCGTGCTCGACCGCCTGGCGGGCGAGATAGCCGACATCGTGGAGATGGGCGCTGGAGTAGGGCTCGTGATCGGCGGCGGCAACATCGTGCGCGGGGCGCAGCTCTCCAAGATGGGCATGGATCGCGTCGGCGCCGACTACATGGGAATGCTTGGCACCGTGATCAACGCGCTCGCCATGCAGGACGTGCTCGAGCGGCGCGGCGTCGAGACGCGCGTCATGACGGCACTCCGCATGGAGGAAGTCGCGGAGCCGTACATTCGCCGCCGCGCGATGCGACACCTGGAGCAGGCCAGGACCGTGATCTTCGCTGGCGGCACCGGCAACCCGTACTTCTCGACGGACACGGCCGCCGCGCTGCGCGCCATCCAGATGAAAGCAAACGTCATCATCAAGGCCACGGGCGTGGACGGCGTGTACTCGGCCGATCCGAGAAAGCACCCGGACGCCAAGCTGTACGAGACCATCAGCTATCGCGACGTGATGCTCGAAGAGCTCGGCGTCATGGACCAGACAGCGATCACGCTGTGCAAGGAGAACGACCTCCCGCTCATAGTCCTCAACATCAACAAGCACGGCGCTGTCGCCGCGGCAATCCGCGGCGAGCGCGTCGGCACACTCGTCCAATGAGCACCATACCGCAGATCAGCAAGGACGCGAAGATCGCCATGGACAAGGCGCTCGCGAACACCAAGCACGAGTTCTCCTCGATCCGCACCGGCAAGGCCACTCCCGGTCTCCTCGATACCGTGCGAGTGGAAGCGTACGGGCAGACGGTGCCGCTCAATCAGGTCGCGGGCGTCTCCGCTCCGGAGCCGCGCCTTCTCACCGTCACGCCCTGGGACAAGGGTCTTACGCAGGCGATCGAGAAGGGAATCCGCGAGTCGGATCTCGGGCTCAACCCGGCCACGCAGGGCGGCGTGATCCGCGTTCCGCTTCCGGCGCTCAACGAAGAGCGGCGGCGCGACCTGGTAAAGGTCGTTCACAAGCTCGCGGAAGAGGGACGCATCGCGGTGCGCCATGCGCGAACGGATGCACGCGACAAGTTGAAGAAGCTGGACAAGGTGTCCGAGGACGACGTCAAGCACGCGGAAAAGGAGCTGCAGAAGGTCCACGACGACGAGATTGCCCGGATCGAGGAGCTGCTGAAAGGGAAGGAAGCCGAGATATTGGAAGTTTGACAGACTCGTCGAACGATTCTGCGGCCGCGGTACTACGCCTCGAGGGGTTGCAGCCGTGGCGATGAGCGAGTTCGCGTGGCGCACGATTTTTTCGCTGATCGCCGTGCCCGTCGCGCTGTTCACAGTGTTTCTCGGCGGCCCGTACCTGGTCACCCTCATCGGAACGATGGCGGGTGTAGCCGCGTGGGAATTTTTCCGGATGTCGCGTGCGGGAGGCGTGGAGCCGCTGCAGACGCCTGGCGTCGCGATCACCGCGCTCATCCCCGTCGCCGTACACGCGGATCGCCTGCAGGTGATCGATGTCTCACTGCGCTGGCTGCCCGTCGTCGCCATCGTGCTGCTCGGCATGGCGATCTGGCTGCGCGGGCCATCGCGCCGGCCGGGGCTCGCCGTCGCCGCGACGCTGTTCGGGATCGTGTACGCTGGACTCTTCACTTACGCGTACTCGATCCGGTACCACAGCTACGCGATCGGCGCCGTCGCCGGATCCATTCTGCTCGCTCTGCCGCTTGTCATCACCTGGCTCACCGACATCGGCGCGTATCTGATCGGCAGATCGTTCGGGAAGAGGAAGCTCATGCCGAGCGTGAGCCCCGGGAAGACGATCGCCGGCTCGGTCGCTGGACTGGTCTTCGCGGTGGTCGGAGCGTGGCTGTACGTCGAGTTCCTCCTGCAGCCGTACGCGCATCTGTCCATGCGGCCGCTGGCCGTCATCGCGTTCGGCGTCTTGATCAGCGTCGCCGCGCAGACCGGCGATCTCGCCGAGTCGCTACTGAAGCGCGAGGCGGGGGTGAAGAACAGCTCGGGACTGATACCGGGACACGGCGGAGTTCTCGACCGCGTCGACAGTCTGCTGTTCGCTCTCCCGGCCGCTTACCTGCTGCTCGACCTGTGGTTGATTCCCGCGACGGCGTAATGCCGCGCGGCGTCGCCGTCCTCGGCTCGACCGGGTCGATCGGCACCACCGCGCTGCGGGTCATAGCGCGACACCCGGACCGCTTCCGCGTCTCCGCGCTGACTGCGTACAACAACGCTCCGCTGCTTGGCGAGCAGGTGCGCGAGCTCTCTCCCGGCTTCGTCGGCATCGTCAACGGGAACGGGAAGCAATCGTCGCAGGGGTGGATCACGGGCGTCGGATGTCTCGTGGACGCGGCCGAGCTTCCCGGCACCGACATCGTGCTGAACGCGATCGTGGGCGCGGCCGGGCTCGACGCCACGATGGCCGCGCTTCGCGCCGGCAAGCGTGTAGCGCTCGCGAACAAGGAGACGCTGGTGCTGGCCGGTGACATCGTGATGGCCGCCGCCCGGCAGGGCGGGGGCGAGATCGTCCCCATAGACAGCGAGCACAGCGCGATCCTGCAGTGCATCGCGGGCCGCTCGCGCGCGGACATCAGGCGGGTGATACTCACGGCCTCGGGTGGCCCTTTCCGCGGGTGGAGCACGCAGCAGCTCGCGGATGTCACCGTGGACGATGCGCTGCGGCATCCGACGTGGCAGATGGGACGCAAGATCACGGTAGACAGCGCTACGCTGGCCAACAAGGCGCTCGAGGTGATCGAAGCGCATTTCCTGTTCGACCTGCCGTACGAGCGGATTGAGGTGATCGTGCATCCGCAGAGCGTCGTGCATTCGATGGTCGAGTTCGTGGACGGCAGCGTGATCGCGCAGCTGGGTGCGCCGAGCATGGAGTTGCCGGTGCTGTATGCGCTGACGCACCCCGACAGGATCGAAGATGACGCCGTGGCGCGCTTCGACCCCATCGCGCGCTCGCCGCTGACGTTCGAGCCCGTCGCTCAGGATGAGTTCCCTGCGCTGCGGCTCGGCTATCGCGCGGCTGTCGCCGGCGGTGCCGCGCCCGCCGTGTTCAACGCCGCCAACGAAGTAGCGGTCGCGCACTTTCTCGAGGGCAAGCTGCGCTTCCCGCAGATACCGCAGGCGATCGAGAGCGCGCTGGACGAGCTCGGCGGAATGAGCAGCAATACGCGTGACGACCTGTTGCTCGCCGATTCGCGCGCCCGCGCGCACGTCGAGGCGGGGTTCGGCAGATGAAGTGGAGCTGGCTGGCTCCGATCATCGTGTTCGGGCTTGTGATCTTCGTGCACGAGCTCGGGCATTTCCTGGCGGCCAAGTGGGCCGGCGTGTACGCGCCGAGGTTCTCCGTCGGGTTCGGACCGGCGCTCTGGAGGAGACGCCGGGGAGAAACCGAGTACATCCTGGCCGCCGTTCCCCTGGGCGGGTACGTGCGAATGGCGTCGAAGGACGACGAGTCGACGGCGTTCCTGGAGGGCGGCGGCGAAGAAGCGATCGCGCGCGGGCAGGAAGGCGGCGCGAAGAAGCCGAAGGACTGGGACCCCGAGGCAATGATCCCCCACGGCCCTCAGCCGATCCCGCCGCACAGATGGTTCGAGTCGAAGCCTTTGTGGCAGCGCGTCATCATCCTGATCGCGGGCGTGGTCATGAACGTGCTGCTCGCGTGGGTGGTCACCGTTGGAACCGTCGCCGCTTACGGCGAGCCGTACCTGCCCGCCGTGGTCGATTCGGTCATTGCCGGCCGTCCCGCCGCGATGGCCGGGCTGATGGCTGGCGACAGCGTCACGGCGATCGACGGAAAGCCGGTCACCACGTTTGCGGAGATGGTCACGATCATTTCCGCGCGTCCCGATCAGGCGACGACGATCGATGTGTCGCGGAACGGATCACCTGCGAGAATCATTGTCACGCCCGTGGCCGAGGATTTCACCGATCCCATAGGCGGCGGAACGGAGCGGGTCGGCCGGATCGGAGTGATCCCGAGAGGGGAGATCGCGCGAAATCACATCGGCCCGATCGACGCGCTCGTCATCGGGACCAAGGCGACCGTGGCGATGGCCGGGTCGATCGTGGGCGTGGTCCGCGGTCTTTTTACCGGTAATGTCGGCGTCGAGAATCTCGGGGGGCCCATCGCGATCGCGCGCGTGTCGGTAGAAGCCGCGCAGGGCGGACTGGAGACATTCCTCGGGTTGATCGCGTTTCTCAGCATCAACATCGCCGTGCTCAACCTCCTTCCGATTCCGGTGTTGGACGGCGGTCAGATCCTGATCCACGTCCTCGAGGCAGCCAAGGGAAGCCCGTTCAGCCCTCGCGCGCGCGAGTACATCCTGCGCGCGGGCCTCGCGTTGATTCTCATGCTGGTGGTGATTGTGATGTACAACGACATCCGTGCGCTGGCGCTGGCGTTCATGGGCCGATCGTAGGCGGCGCTACTGGTTCGTAGCTTCGCACCCGAACACCAGCACTTCGACGACGCGGCCATCGGCAGGAAGATCGGCCGCCGGCCGCTCCGGGCCAAAGGGTACGCCGTCGAGGCGGAAGCTCAGGCCGCATTTATCGGCCAGCGTGAGGAACATCGATCCTTCGCCGGCAAGCACCCGCGCCGAACCACTCCTGCGAAGCGCGTCCACTGTCGTGCCGACACCCAGGTCATCGGCTGTGCGGAACGCGGGTCCGTCGACATGGATGCGGCGTATCCGGTCCTCGACGACCACCGTCTCGACGGTGTCCCGTCCGAGATCCACGGTGATCCGCCGCTCCCGCATTCCCTCGGCGGCGACGCGCATCGTGTCGCGCACGATGCGGCATCCTGCGCGCACGTCGTCGATCGTCGCGCCGATGCGGAGCCGTCCTATGCCCTCGGGTCCCACGATCGTCCCGGCGTCGATTCCGCAGTGCGACGTCCCGGCGATGGAGCGTTGTGGCGAACGCGCGGTATCCTCCGGCTCATCCGGGGTCGTATCCGCGGTATCCGAGCAGCCTAGAATCGCGATCAGCCCCGCAGTCGTAACCCGTTGTGAAATAGTCATCTTAGGGGAGGCAATGGGTGGTGTTTCGTGTTAGATTTACGGACACCCAAGGGAGACCTAAGCTGTGATTGAATCTTTTGAATTCGTGGACGGTGATCGCACGTTCACGTGCTCCATCGAGAAGACGCATTCGCTGGGAACGGAGAAGTGGTGGTGGTTTCGCGTGTCGAGCGATCGGCACAACCGGTACGCGCCTTTTCGCGCTGCGGCCGGGGACACGCAGAAGTCCGTGAAGGTGAGGATCGTGGCGTATTATGACGCCCTTCTTGCCGCCCGCGCGATGCCTGCCCCGAGCTACTGGCGCCGTGGCGCGCCGGCCAAGCCTGACGCGGCGAAGCCCGGAGCTCCAGCGCCCGCAGCGGCAGCCGCAGCGAAGTAGCGGCACCGGGTGGCGCCGCGGTTGCGGCGCACCCTCGAATCATTCATCCAGCTCGAGTAAGTCCCGCGCCGTGTCGATCGCGGCGGATGGCACGTATAGTGTGATTCCGCCCATGACCGGCCCCTGAAATCCGGCGCCGAACATTCCAGCCTGGTTTCCACGGAGCAGACAGGGAATCTCGGCTTCGGTCAGCGACTGCTGCGCGAGGTCCGCCTCGAATCCCGTCGCAAAGGTGGCGAGCTGCACCCAGTCGCTCATCCCTTGGGCGGTGCGAGAAAGCGCTCGGCGACCTGCTCCAGACGGTCGTCGCCCTCGGCGCGGGCCGTGGCGAGAATGTCCCGCACGAATGGCGCGAGCCGCAGTTCCCCCCAGTAGTAACCGGTCGCCACCTCGGCGCTCCCGGTCTCGCCGATTCGCGCGGCCTCGAGCATCGCAGCGGCTGCCTGGCGGTCGAAGTCGGGATCATCCCGATCCGGCAGGTGATAGTCCCGCTTGGGGACGTCGCCGCCCGCGTCTTCATTCACGAATGCCTGGGACATAGTCTCAATGTACTCGGATACGTTTTTGATAAAGGCGTCCAACTGGTTCAATCTCTGGCGCGAGGAATATTCCAGACGGGGTGCAAGCTGTGGGTGGCGAGTCTATGAGTTAGAAGTAATGAGCGACAATGCGTGCTTCACTCAGAACTCCTTACTCACGAACTCGCCACTCACAGCTTGCACCCCGTATGGAATATTCCAGTAGCCGCCACCTAAGGGGGTAGATTGCCGAATGGGCAATCGCCGTACGACTAAGGCTGTGATCCTTGCCCGCGGGCTCGGCACCCGCATGCGCGCCGCTGACGCTACTGCGAGCCTCGGCGCCGATGCAGCGGCTGTCGCCGACAGCGGCCTCAAGGCGATGATCCCCGTCGGGCGACCGTTCCTGGACTACGTGCTAAGCGCGCTCGCCGACGCAGGCTTCACCGATGCGTGTCTCGTCATCGGGCCCGAGCACGACGCGGTGCGCACCTATTACGAAAAGGCCGCGCGCCCGCAGCGGATCCGAGTTTCCTTCGCGATCCAGGAGAAGCCGCTCGGCACGGCGGACGCCGTGCTCGCCGGCGAGAAATTCGCCGCGGGCGGATCGTTCGTGGTACTCAATTCGGACAACTACTATCCGTCGTCCGCTCTCGCCGGGCTGCACCGGCGCACGGCGCCCGCGATGGTCGCGTTCTCGCGCGACGCGCTGGCGGCGCGCGGCAACGCCCGAGCCGGCATGCTCGGCCGGTTCGGGGCGGTGGAAGCCGACGAGCGACGAATGCTCCGCAGCATGACCGCCGACCCCGCGCGGGCCGCAGCGTCCACCGGAGGCCGCGTGTACTCCAGCATGAACTGCTGGCTTTTCTTGCCGGGGATCTTCGACGCCTGCCGGTCGGTGCCCGTGTCGGCCCGGGGGGAGAAGGAGCTGACCCAGGCCGTTCAGTACGCGATCGCCCGCCTCGGCATGGAGTTGGAGGTAATCCTCTCGGAGGAGCCCGTGCTCGATCTGTCCAGCCGCGCCGATATCCCGCTGGTCGCCCGGTTTCTTGAGGGAATCGAGGCCAGGCCCTGAGAGGCAAAGAAGCGGGTTGACCCGCTTTACAAGCGCGTCTAACTGCTGTATTATTAACGGCTTGGCAACTTTGTTACGTCACCAGCGCGCAACGGGCGCGCGGAGAACACACCACCAGTAATGGCATTCGCTAAAGCCCCCACGATCCAGAAGCACCGGACTCACGAGTCCGATACCGGCTCGCCGCAGGTCCAGATCGCGATTCTTACCGATCGGATCAACTATCTGACCGACCACTTCCGCAAACACGCCAAGGATCACCACGGACGACGTGGCCTCCTCATGATGGTCGGCAGACGGAAGCGGCTGCTCAGCTACCTGCGTCGCATTGACGTCGAGCAGTATCGGAAGATCGTCGCCGACCTCGGTCTAAGAGCCTAGCACTTCGCCGGAACTCGCGCGCGGGCCCATTGTGGAGCCCGCGCGCTTCGTGTTCTCAGAAAAAAAGAGAAGAATGGAACGCATCGAAAAAGTCTTCGCCGGCCGCAAGCTCTCGATAGAGACCGGCAGAATGGCGAAGCAGGCCGCGGGCTCCGCGGTCGTTCAGTTCGGCGACACCATGGTGCTCGCCGCAGTGACCGTCAGCGACAACCTCAGCACGCTGCCGTTTTTCCCGCTCTCCGTAGAGTACCGCGACAAGACGTACGCGGCGGGCAAGATCCCCGGCGGATTCCTCAAGCGTGAGGGACGGCCGCAGGACTCCGAGATAATCAAGGCCCGGATCATCGACAGATCGATCCGCCCCCTGTTCCCGGAAGGATTCAAAAACGAGATCCAGGTGTTCGTGTACGTGATCTCGGCCGACCAGGAGAACGACGCCGACGTGCTCGGCCTCCTCGCCACCTCGTTCGCGCTCAACGCGTCGAAGATCCCGTTCATGGGACCGATCGCGGGAGTTCGCGTGGGACGCGTGCAGGAAAAGTGGGTGCTCAACCCCACCTTCCAGCAGCTCGAGTACAGCGACCTCGACCTCGTCGCGACCGGTTCCAAGGATTCGATCATCATGGTCGAGGGCGGCTCGCTCGAGATCAGCGAAGAGGACGTCGTGGAAGCGCTCACGATCGGACACAAGGGAATCCGTGAGCTGATCGAAATGCAGGACGAGCTGCTCGCGCGCGGTCGCGCGGAGAAGATGTCCTGGACCAAGGCGGAGCTGAACCCGGCCATCGAGCCGAAGATGAAGCTGCTCGCCGAGGGCAAGATCAACGAGGCGATCAATCTCGAGGACAAGCACGCGCGCATTAAGGGGATGTCGAGCCTCAAGAAGGAAGTCGCGGCGAAGCTGCTCGAGGAGTTCCCGGACAATCCGAAGGACATCTCGCATTTCTGGGGAGAGTTGGAGTACAACACGCTCCGCTCGCAGGTTCTCGACACGGGTCACCGCGTGGACGGCAGAAAGCCGAACGAAGTCCGTCCGATCACCATCGATACGTCGGTGCTCCCGCGCGCCCACGGCTCCGCGCTGTTCACGCGCGGCCAGACGCAGGCGCTCGTGGCCGTCACCCTCGGGACATCGAAGGATGTGCAGCGGCTCGATTCGATCGACGAGCTTGGCGAGACGACCAAGTCGTTCATGCTGCACTACAACTTCCCGCCGTTCTCGACGGGCGAGGTGAAGATGGTTCGCGGCACCAGCCGCCGCGAAATCGGACACGGCAACCTCGCGGAGCGCGCCATCCAGGTCGTGCTTCCCGAGTTCGAGAGCTTCCCGTACACGATTCGCATCGTGTCGGACGTCCTCGAGTCCAACGGATCGTCGTCGATGG
Organism: Gemmatimonadaceae bacterium; assembly: GCA_013817305.1. Lineage (GTDB taxonomy): Bacteria > Gemmatimonadota > Gemmatimonadetes > Gemmatimonadales > Gemmatimonadaceae > JACDCY01. Next base: position 27,781 of record JACDCY010000025.1, read on the forward strand.
CCTCGGTCTGCGGCGCGTCGCTCGCTCTGTATGACGCCGGCGCTCCGATTCGCTCGGCAGTCGCTGGAGTGGCGATGGGTCTCATCAAGGAAGGCGATCGTTACGCCGTCCTCACCGACATCCTCGGCACGGAAGACGCGCTCGGCGACATGGACTTCAAGGTCGCCGGCACCGAGCAGGGAATCACTTCCATCCAGATGGACATCAAGATCGAGGGCCTGGATCTGCGCATCATGCGCGAGGCGCTCGATCAGGCTCGCGAGGGCCGGATGCACATCCTGGGCGAGATGAAGAAGGCGCTGGCCGAGCCGCGCGCCGATCTGTCGGCGTACGCTCCGCGCATCGTCACGATGAACATCAGCCCCGAGAAGATCGGCGATCTGATCGGACCGAAGGGCAAGATCATCCGCGGGATCCAGGAAGAGACGGGCGCCGAGATTTCCGTGGACGACACGGGTCTCGTCACCATCGCCGCCGTTGGCGGAGAGTCGATGCAGCGCGCGAGAGAGATGGTCGAGCAGGTCACGGCCGAGCCGATCGTCGGCGAGATCTACGAGGGCGTGGTCAAGAGCACGACCGCGTTCGGCGCGTTCATCGAGATCATGCCCGGCACCGAGGGATTGCTGCATATCTCCGAGATCCAGCACAGCCGCACCGAGCGCGTCGAGGACGTGATCAAGCGCGGCGACATGGTGCGCGTGAAGCTCATCGAGCGCGACGAGCGCGGGAAGATGCGTCTCTCGAGAAAGGCGCTCATGCCGAAGCCCGAAGGTGAAGCCGCCAGCGGCGGCGAGGGCGGCGGCGAGGGCGAGATGGCCGGAGTCGGCGGGTCGGGCGATCACAGCAGCGAGGATCGCCCCCGCAGGCCGCGCAGCAGTGGTGGCAGCGGCGGTCGTGGCCGCAGCGGCGGTGGTGGAGGGAGAGGGCGCCCGCGAGAGTGATCACGGCCGGTGCGGCTGAGCGCGGCGTGAAAGATTCGCTGCGCGTCGAAGCCGGCGTTCGCCGAACCGTTTTGCCCAATGGACTGACCGTACTCTCGGAGCACATGCCGTGGGTACGGTCGGTTGCATTGGGGACCTGGATCAAGTCCGCATCGATCAACGAGCCGCCGGAGAAGATGGGCGTCTCACACCTCCTCGAGCACGCCGTGTTCAAGGCAACCCCGACACGGTCCGCCAAGGACATAGCGCTTTCACTGGAAGTGCTCGGCGGAAGTCTCGACGCGTATACGTCGAGGGAGCACACCAGCTACCAGGCGCGCGTTCTGGACGAGCACGCCGCGCAGGCCGCGGACGTGCTGGCCGACGTGGTGTTCCGTCCGCTGCTGCGCGAGGCCGACGTCGCGGTGGAGCGGAAGGTCGTGCTGGAGGAGATCAGCATGGTCGAGGACACTCCGGACGACCAGGTGTTCGAGCTGCACAACTCGCAGCTCTGGGGAAGTCATCCGTACGGCTACTCGATCCTCGGAACCCGCGAGACCGTGTCCGGGCTCACCTCCAGGGATTTGCGCGAGCTGCACGACGGGATGTATCACTCCGGACAGGTAGTCGTAGCCGCCGCGGGGAACATCGAGCACGAGGCGCTGCTCGACGTGCTCGACAGATCGGGCTGGCTCGAGGTACGCGCCAGCGGCGGAGCTCCGTACCAACCGCCGGCGCCCGGCCCCGCGCCAGTGGCGTACACGCACCACGAGCGGCGCGATCAGGCCCAGACCCATGTGGTGCTGGGGAACGCCACCGTGCCGCATCGGGACCCGCGGCGCTACGCGATTGCGCTCGTAAGCGTCCTGCTCGGCGGGGGGATGAGCTCACGGTTGTTCCAGCGCGTCCGCGAGGAGCTGGGACTCGCGTACTCGATCCAGACCTTTCAGTCGTTCCATCTCGACACGGGCACGCAGGGCGTGTACGTGGCGAGCGCGCCGGAGACCGCGACGGACGCAGTGCAAGCCATCAACGAGGAGCTTGCCCGGGTCGCGGCGGACGGCATTCCGGAAGAAGAGATCGAGATGGGCCGCAGCCAGCTTAAGGGCCAGATCACGCTTTCGATGGAGAGCGTGGGCTCCCGGATGTACCGCGCCGCCATGGGCGAACTGTTCGGGGAGCCCATCCAGACTCTCGACGAAGTCCTCGCGCTCGTGGACGGCATCGACGCGAGCACTGTCCGCCGGGTTTGCGGCGAGTTTTTTGCCCCTGGAATTCAGACGGTAGTCAGTCTGGGTCCGAAGCCGCTTCGCTTCTGAAAAGCCGTCAGTAATTATTAATCGCTAACAGCGAATCACTAATCACTAATCACTGCCCCCCCTATGCTCATCGGCGTCCCGAAAGAGATCAAGACCAACGAGAATAGAATCGCCCTGGTTCCCGCGGGCGCGGAAGCGCTGGTAGCCGCGGGTCACGACGTGCTGGTCGAAACGAGCGCGG
>JACDCY010000101.1 GCA_013817305.1 Gemmatimonadaceae bacterium
AGTTACCAGTTACCAGTTACCAGTTACCAGTTACCAGTTACCAGTTACCAGTTACCAGTTACCAGTTACCAGTTACCAGTCAGTTGACCAAAACCATCACCTACGACCAGTTACCCAACCCTGCAGTTCAGCTGCCCGGGCGATGCTCGGTTTCTGTTGAAATCCATTGATTGCGCGCGGTGCTCGGCCTATCGTTTGATTGAGGGTCGAAACTCCATCGGGAGCCGCCCCTGCCAGTCACTGCCAAGCTTTCACGCCGCTTCTACGACCAGCTCGGAGACGACGTCGCCAACGAGCTGGTCAACTGGTTCAACGCCGTGGACGAGACCTACCGCAACCAGCTCCGCGAATTGAACGAGCTCAACTGGGAGCGCTTTCGCTCAGAGTTGCGCGCGGAAGGTGCGGCTATTCGCGCGGAGATGGACAAGCGATTCACCGCGCTCGACTTGCGTTTTGCAGCCATCGATGCAAGGTTCGATGGCATCGACGCCAAGTTCGCTGCGGTGGATGCGAGATTCGCCGCGATGGATCCGAGATTTTCCGCGCAGGAGGCCTGGTTCACCGCGTCCGAAGAACGGATGGAGGCCAAGTTCGATGCGAAGTTCGATGCGAAGTTCGCACAGTTCGAGACGCGAATGTTCAAGCTGATGTTCGGGTTCTGGACAGCTACGATCGTCCCGCTCGCGGCGCTGATACTCGCCCTCAACGGAGTCTTCGAGCGGTAGCAAGTCTTAGTTCTTTCCGCGACCCTTGCCCTTCCCGCCCTTCCCTCTCCCCTTCGCCTTCCCGTTCCCGCGCGCACGCGGGCTGTCGTCCACAATCCGCACGCGAGATGACGCGCGCGCCGTCGAAATTTCGTCCCTGTGGAGACTCGCCAGCTCGATGTTCGAGGCGCGGATCGGAACTCCGCCCGGGCTGATTCCGAGCGTATCCTGCCGGTCGCTCGCCTGGTACAGCGCGAGAGTCGTCAACACGTAGTCGCGAACGTCGAGCCCGGCCGACTTGATGGCATCACGGGTCCGGTCGTTGCTCTCCAGCTCGCGCACCACTCCATCTATCGACTCGGCGGACGGGTTGGTCAACAGGATCCGGTCGGCGGGCTGACCCAGATCGGCATCGCCGGCATTCTGCTTCAGCCTCTCCTGCGCGACCAGCCACTTCTTATAGTTGTCCGAAGTCAGCTCGTAGTCGACCGGCACGAACCCCTCGCCACCATTCTCGCTGGCGAGAGTAAGAGGAACACCCTCCTCCCGGTCGCAACCCCCGGCCGCCGCGCCAATGAAAACGAAAACCAGAACTGCGAACGCCCTTCGTTTCCCCACGCCTCGATTTATCATGCCTGTCAGAAGGCAAACCCCGCACCAATAACCCACAACCTGTAGTAGCGGCCACCATAACCCTCCACCTGTTGCCCGGACATCCTTTCAGCCGTTTTTCGACCTAACGCCATAACGGCAAGGAGGTTGCACAGCAGCAGCCGAATAGCCCCTGCAAGACTTCCCGGATTTAACGCAATCGTGAAAGACATAAGCTCCCCTCCGCGCGCATACGCGCGATTCTCCCCGCTGGTCGCCGGCGCCCTGGCCCTCCTCCTCGGCCTCGGCGCCGTCGAGCTGAACGCCGCGCCCTCTGAGGCCGCGTCAGTTCACGGCCCCGCACCTCTGGAATTACAGGCACGCCGCCAGACGGCAGCCCAACGTAAAGCGGCCGCGCGCCGTGCGACCCAGCGCCGGGCCGCGCAGAGACGTCGGACTCCCCCGCCGCCGCCACCGCCCGCCGCACGGAGCCCCCGCGGTGCGCAGGCGCTTCGCCTGGACCTCGGCTCGATCATGACATCCCGCACCCGCTCGGGCACCTGGAGCGCGAGCGTGGTCTCGCTCACTCGCGGCGACACGCTGTTCCAGGCCAACGCGGACGTGCCGGTGTTGCCGGCGTCCACGATGAAGCTGCTTACCGCGGCGGCTGCGCTCGACCGACTCGGTCCCAACTACCGCTTCTCGACCGACATCCTGCGCGACGGCGAAGTTGATGCGAGCGGCACGCTGAACGGGAACATCTACATCCGCGGCGACGGCGATCCCGCCTTCTCGCGTCGATTCCACCCGGGCAAATACTCGGAGCCTGTGGACAAGCTCGCCCGCGCGGTAGCCGCAGCGGGCATCAAGCGTGTGACGGGCGCAGTGATCGGGGACGCGACGGCGTTCGACAACGTGCTCTACCCGGATGGTTGGCTGGATCGCTACAAGGGCGCGTCGTACGCGGCGCGCGTGTCCGCGCTGTCGCTCGCCGAAAACGTGCTGTGGGTGACGGTGGCGCCGGGAAGGTCGGGCGGCGCGGCGATTGTGACGCTCGAGCCCGCGACAACCACCATCGGAATTCGCGGCACCGTGCGATCGGTCGCGGGCGGCGGAGCCGCTGTTCGCGCGAGCTACATGTCCGACGGCAACATCCAGGTGAACGGCCGCATCGGCGTGGGCTCGCCCGTCCGCCGGTTCGGACTCGTGGTGAACAATCCGCCCGTTTTCACGACGGGCGCGTTCCACGCGGCGCTGCAAAATGCGGGTGTGGCCGTAAGCGGCGGAGCGAAGCTCGGCAAGACTCCTGGCGGCGCCACCAAAGTCGCCTCTCTGCTCTCGCCGCCGCTCGAGCAGCTCGTAGCGATCATGAATCGCGAGAGCATCAACCTGTTCGCCGAGCTGCTGCTGAGGAACGCGGTGCGCGGACCGGGTCGCGAGGCGCAGGGCTCCGCGCCAGCCGCCGAGTCACTGCTGCGCGGGTTCTTCCAGGATAAGATGGGGACGAACGCGTCGACGCTCGCCGTCGCCGACGGCAGCGGGCTGTCCACCCTCGACCGCGTGTCCGGACACCAGATGGCGGAGCTGCTCGGCTACGCCCACACGGCGCCGTGGGGACCGGCGTTCCACGCATCGCTGCCGGTCGCGGGACAGTCGAAGCTCCTGCGACGGCGGATGCGGCAGGGAATGGCCGACGGAAACCTGCACGCAAAGACAGGAACGACGAATAATGTGCTGGCGCTGGCGGGTTACGTGACGTCGGAGAACGGGGAGGTCGTTGCGTTCTCGTTTATTTACAACGGGGCGGATAGGTGGAACGCGCGGGCGAGCATCGATGCGATGGGGGAGACGATCGCCCGATTCGTCAGGTGAACGACGGTTGACGGTTGATGGTCAACGAAAATACAGGGATGGGTAACTGGTTGTAGGTGATGGTTTTGGTCAACTGATTGGTTAACGGTTAACGGTTAACGGTTAACGGTTGACGGTTAACGGTTGACGGTTAACGGTCAGCGGTCAGCGGTCAGCCAGTCAACTGGGTGCAGCTTCACGACGTGCGACACGCCTGGCGTGGGGGGAGAGCAAGACTTTCTTGCGCAGGGCAAAAAGCATTCGGCGCGTTGAGATGATCGACGCATCGAGATCTTCCCACGCATCGTCCGCAAGCACGCCGTAATCTTTAGCTAACTCGCACTCTGCCTCGAGCTCGAACGAAGATTTGATGCTGATGTCGAGATAGCGCGCGAACTCACGGGGTGACTCTGCCCCGCATCCTTCCGCGATGTTAAAGACGATCGACTCGGCGGCCCGCACCGCCTGGGACTGCAGCGAGCCATACCCGGTAGCAGGAAAATTCCCCGTCGCGCGCCGGACCCTGATCGCAAGGTCGTGAGCGTGTTTCCAGACCCGAAGCTGCCGATGATCTTGCATGTTCGAAGCTGCGTGGCCAACCCACTGGCGGCATCACCCTACTACTCGGGAAGAAAACAAATCATTGCACGAGTGATGGTGAACCGGCGACCAGTGACCAGTGACCAGTGACCAATGACCAAGGACCAAGGACCAATGACCAAGGACCAATGACCAAGGACCAATCAGTTGACCAAAACCATCACCTACAACCAGTTACCCATCCCTGTTGTTCAGCTCGTCTGACTGATCTCGATCCCCCGCTTCGCCAGCTCCGCCCCCTGTTGTTCAGCTCGTCTGCGTAATCTCGATCCCTCGCCTGGCCAGCTCCGCAATGTAGACGTCGCCCGGCACCGCCTCGTCCGGAGTATGAACCCCCGGCGGAATATCCCCCCGCGCCTGCATCTGCCCCGTCACCGACAACGAATAACCCGTCGTGCGCATCATCGCGCTGATCCCAAGCGATGCGTCGTACCGGTCCACCATCTCGTACGCGCGCCGCGCGGGCTTCCCGCCCTTCTCGCCTTCGACCACGATCCGCAGCGCGACCAGATCGTGCGCGCCGGGCTTGGTGAGCTTCGGCGACATCGCCGCCACGGCGACGTCGCGCGGAGCGACCCGCACTCCCTTCACATCGATCGGCTCCGCATCGAGCAGGCCGATGTCGCGGATCGTCTCCATTATCTCGGCGTGTCCGGGATATCGTAATGTCTTGTACTCCATGTTCGGGATCTTGCCCTCGTAGCGAAACGCCATCGTGGACAGTCCGCCCGCGGTGTGGAACGCTTCGAGCCGGCCGACCGGCGGCGCAAAATCCACCGGCTCCCGCTCGGACAGCGCCTTCACCTGGATCCGCTTTCCGTCGCGGATGATCCACGACAGGCTCGTGTAATAGTCGAGCGTTCCCTCGAGCGAGTACACCACCATGTAGTTGAGCGGCGGCTCCGGCTTCTGCGGAAGCCCGCCCACGTAGATGCTCACCTTGTCGGTTCGGTCGAGCTGCTTGATCCCGTGCTCGGCGAGGATATTCACCATTCCGGGCGCGAGCCCGCAGTCCGGAACGACGCTCACCTTCTGTTGCTTCGCCTGCGGGTCGAGCTCCTTCTGCTGAAAGACGATCGGCGTGTTGCCGCCGAGGTCGCAGAAGTGCGCGCCGCATTCGACCGCGTGCTTCGCGAGCTCGAAGTTGAAGTAGTACGGGATCGCGCTCATGACGGCGTCGCACTCGGTCATGAGCGCGCGCACCGCTTCGGTGTTGCGAACGTCGAGCGGGGTCGGGATCAGCCGCTTGCCGGAGTAGGGACCCAGGAAATCGCGCACGTGCGCGATGCTGATGTCGGCCAGACGGACCTGCTCGACCTCGGGGTTCTGCAGCAGGTCATAAGCGCAAGCCGAGCCTTGCAGGCCAGCTCCAAGTACCAGCAAACGCATGTGGCGGAGTCTCCGACGTTGGGGTGGCACGCGCAAGATAACCAGGGGCAGGTACCTGGTGACTTGTGACTGGTGATTAGTCACAAGCCACTTCCCTTGTGGCTCGCATCCTGCCAGACAAGCGAGGATGACTGAGACCAATGACGACTGGCGCAAACATCTCCTGGAGTCCGACAAGCAGATCGAGGAGCTCCTCGCATCCTCCCGACGCATCGCCGTCCTGGGCATCAAAGTCGAGCCGCACAAGCCGGCGCATTACGTGCCTGCGTACGCCAGGAAAGCGGGGTACGAGATCGTGCCCGTCCCCGTCTACTATCGCGAGACGACCGAGATCCTCGGCGAGCCCGTTTTCCGCAAGATCGCCGACGTGCCCGGGGAGGTGGACATCGTGAACGTGTTTCGGAAGCCCGCGGACATCCCGGCGCACGTGGACGACATTATCGCCAAGCAGCCGCGCGCGGTGTGGTTTCAGATGGGGATCACCAACGACGAGGCCGCGGAGAAGTTGGCGCGCGCCGGCATCGACGTCGTGCAGGACAGGTGCATGATGGTCGAGCTGCGCCGGATCGGAAAGTAGATGGATCGCGTCCGGGTGGCGTCGCTGCAGTACTTCATCCGGCCGGTGACGACGTTCGAGCAGTTCCGTGACCAGGTTGTCGGCCTCGTGGGTACCGCGGCGGATTACAAATGCTCGCTGCTCGTCTTCCCCGAGTATTTCACGGTCCAGCTCCTCACCCTCGGCGACATCAAGCGGCCGATTGCGCAGCAAATCAACGACCTCGCGGACCAGGTGCCGCGCTTCACCGAGCTGATGAGCGGCCTCGCGCGCGAGCATGGCATCTACATAGTCGCAGGCACGATCCCCGTGGAGGATTCCGAGGGGATCATCCGCAATCACTCGTTCGTATTCGGGCCCGAGGGAAAGCACGGGGTGCAGGGCAAGCTGCATATGACGCGGTTCGAATCCGAAGACTGGCTGGTATCGGCGAGCGACAGGCTGAACGTGTTCGAGGCCAGCTTCGGCCGGTTCGCCGTCGCGATCTGCTACGACGTCGAGTTCCCCGAGATGGCTCGCGCCGCTGCGCGGGCCGGCGCGCACATACTCGTGGTGCCGAGCTGCACGGACGACCGGCAGGGTTTTCTGCGCGTGCGCTACTGCGCGCAGGCGCGCGCGATCGAGAACC
>JACDCY010000026.1 GCA_013817305.1 Gemmatimonadaceae bacterium
GGCTGTTTGCCCACCAGGTGCTGACCGGGTGGACCGCTCTCGCGCTGCTTTGGGCGGCGCTCGCATCGCTGGGCGCGGCACGCTGGCGGAAGGCGTTCGTGGCCGCGCTAGCCTTCCCGCTGGTCTGATCGTACATCGCCACCTACCATCTCGACAATTTTCTGCTTGCGGCGGTCCCGTCGGCCGTGTTTCTAGCCATAGCCACCTTCTGGACGGCTTGGGTTTTTCTCAGCGAGTGGCGCCGCACCCGTTGCCTTGGCGCGGCCGTGCTGGGAGGGGTGCTGGTCACCTGGGGGGTGCACCACCTCACCTATCCGCTTCTGCGGGGGAAGAACGCGTGGAACCCCTGGGGTTACTACATAGACATCCTGCTAGTCCTCGGAGTGGCGATCGGCATCCTGATGCTCGTCCTCGACGAGCTCCAGCGACGGCGGAGCGAATTGGAGTCTCTGTCAGCGCGGATGGTAGGCCAACACGAGGAGGAAAGACGACGCATCTCATTGGAGCTGCACGATCAATCGGCACAGGTGTGGGCGGCGGTCAAGCTTCAGCTCGGGCTGGTGCGGGAGCGGGCGCCCGAGGCGTTGACTCCCGCCGTGGACCGGGTGCTGTCGCTCGTGGATTCGGGGATCCGCAGCATTCGTGGCGTGACGACCCACTTGCGTCCGCCTCTGCTGGACGATCTCGGGCTGGTGCCCGCATTGCGAGCGCTGGTTGAAAGCTTTGCGGAGGAGACGCAACTGAACATCAGCTTCGACGCTCCGGCAACGGTACCTCCGGTATCGGAGGAAGCCAGCCTCGCCCTGTACAGGGCGCTGCAGGAAGGGTTGGCAAACGCCGCGCGACATTCCGGGGCTACCGCCGCAGCTGTAGGGCTCAGCGTGACTGGCCGGGAGCTGATGCTCGTTGTGACCGACAACGGCTACGGCCTGCCGAGGCCCGGCGCGGACCCGGCGCGCGATGGAGTTCCGACCGACGCGGCCCCGTCCTACGGACTCACGGGTATGCGCCAGCGCATCACCGCGCTGCATGGAAGCATGGATCTTCAGTCCACGCCGCCCGTCGGCAGCGGCGCTGCGCTCACCATCAGAATCCCCATTGGTCACCATGCTCAAAGCTGACGTCATCCGCGTGCTGATCGCGGACGATCACGCCGTGGTGCGCGAGGGGATCCACCGCGTCCTCGATACGGACCCCGGGTTCGAGGTCGTGGGCGAAGCGATGGACGGCAGGCACGCGGTGACTCTCAGCCGCGAGCTCGAGCCCGACGTGATCGTTCTGGATCTCTCCATGCCGCAGCTATCGGGGTTCGAAGCTGCCGAGGAGATTCGCCGCACAGTGCCTGACGCGCGCATCCTCGTGTTGAGCATCCACGATCACGAGGAATACGTCACCCGGAGCGTCCAGGCCGGAGCCCACGGTTACCTGCGGAAGGATTCGTCACCCGTCGAGCTCCGCGATGCCGTCCGCCTGCTCGCCGAAGGACACTGCTACTTCACGACGCCGGCCGGCCGAGCCGGTTGTCCGGAGGCGTCCGACCCGGGGGCAGCAACCGAAGGGCGCGCGAGACTGGCGCTGCTCACGTGCCGCGAGCGGGAGGTTCTCATCGAGATAGCGGGGGGTCGCTCCAACAAGGAAATGGGAGCACGGTTCAGTATTAGCGTGCGCACGGTCGAGTCCCATCGAGAGGCGCTGATGCGAAAGCTGGAGATCCGGGGCACCGCCGCTCTCACCCGATTCGCAATGGACCACGGGCTGACCGACTAGCCGGCCGCCAGGTACCCCCAGACTCCCTCCGTAGTAGTGCGGATTGTACCGCCGATTCCTCTGTGGATAGCGTTCGGGTCGCTCGGATGGCGCCATTTGTTTCGGGCTGCTTTGCCTTTGCTCGCAAGTTTCGCCGTCCTGTGACGGCGAGCACGCATATACGTCTGCGTCGCGGATGATCGCGACAGAAAATGTGAAAAAGAATTGCCGGCCCGCAGCTGGAGCCGGCTGCAGGACTGTGTCCGCCGGTTGGCCGACGCAGCGCGCCGCGCGAGCGGCTTCACTTTCTCTTTGCAGGAGTGTGTATGAAGCAGAGGTTGGCTCTTATTGTGACCGCCTTCGCGGTCGCTGCGTGCGCCGACACGCCCACCACCCCGATGTCGGCGGAGATTCCGGCGAGTTTCAGCGCAAGCGGTTCCGATGTAATCCCGGGTCGGTTCATCGTCACGCTTCGCGATGATGCCAGTCCAGCTGCTGTCGCACGTGAGCACGGCGTGGCCCCCGACTTTGTGTACACGGCCGCGCTCAATGGATTTGCCGGCTCGATGTCGGAAGCCGCCCGCAGCGGGCTCCTCCGCGATGCGCGTGTGTCCCGCGTAGAGCCCGATGGGATCGCCCGCGCTTCGGCGACGCAGTCGAACGCGACGTGGGGTATCGACCGTATCGATCAGCGGGCCCTTCCGCTCAGCGGCACGTTCACATACACGAACACCGGTAGCGGCGTCACGGCGTACATTATCGATACCGGCATCGACTACGGCCACAATGAGTTCACCGGCCGCGTGTCCTTCGGTTACGACGCGTTCGGCGGCAACGGCGACGATTGCAACGGCCATGGCACGCACGTGGCCAGCACGACCGGCGGCACAGTGTACGGCGTCGCCAAGTCTGCGACTTTGAAGGCCGTGCGCGTGCTCGATTGCGCCGGCTCGGGAAGCTGGAGCGGCGTTATCGCCGGCATGGACTGGGTAACCGCAAACCGGGTACTTCCCGCAGTCGCCAACATGTCGCTCGGCGGCGGCGCGAGTGCGTCGGTGGACGACGCGACCAAGCGCATGATCGCATCCGGCGTTGCTACGGCAGTGGCCGCGGGCAACGGAAACCAGGGCGGGCGGGCGCAGAATGCATGCAACTACTCGCCGGCCAGAGTTCCGGAAGCCATGACGATCGGTGCAACCACGAAGACCGATTCGAAGACGTCGTGGTCGAACTACGGCAGTTGTGTTGACTGGTTCGCTCCGGGCGCCGGCATCACCGCAGCTTGGATCGGCAGCGGCAACACCGAGACGAACACGATCAGCGGTACCTCGATGGCTTCGCCGCACACCGCCGGCGTCGCGGCGCTGTACCTGCAGAGCAATCCGGGGGCGAGCGCGCAGGCCGTTCGCGACGCTCTCTACAACAACACGACCAAGTCCATCGTGACGAGTTCGAGCACCGCTAACAACCATCTACTGTTCACGAACTACTAGCAATCATGCGGCTGCAGTAAAAAAGGAGGGCTTCGCGCGCGAACGCGGGGCCCTCCTTTCTGCTCTATCCACCACCATCGAACAGGAGAACTGCCCATGAAGAAAACCGCTGGACTACTCGCCGTCGCGCTGTCGGTAGCCGCCTGCGCCGACGAGCCCGTCTCCCCGTCACTTGCTGCGCCCGCAACGAGCTTGCAGTCGGTAAGTGCCGCGAGTGAGGTAATTCCAGGCCAGTACATCGTGGTATTCAAAAACGACGTCAGCGACGTGCCGGGACTAGCGCGCGCCCTCGCCGCGCAGGCCGGCAGCTCGCCGCGATACACGTACACCTCGGCGATCAAGGGCTTCGCCGCCGCGATGAGCGCGCAGGCCGCCGCCGCCATCGCTCGCAACCCGGACGTCGAGTACGTCGAGCAGGATCAGGTCATGCGCGCGTCGACCGATCAGTTCAGCGCGACGTGGGGACTCGACCGCACCAACCAGCGGTACCTCCCGCTCGACGGCAAGTACAGCTACACCTACACCGGCAGCGGCGTGCGGGCCTACATCATCGACACCGGCACCGACGCAGGCCACGCCGAGTTCGAGGGACGAGCGCAGAACGTGTACGACGCGTTCGGCGGCAATGGAAACGACTGCAACGGGCACGGGACACACGTAGCGGGCACGGTCGGCGGTAAGACGTACGGCGTAGCCAAGAAAGCCAACATCCGCGGTGTGCGGGTGCTCGGTTGCGATGGCTCCGGCTCGACGTCGGGCATCATCTCGGCCGTGGACTGGGTCCGGATCAATCGCATCAACCCGGCCGTCGCCAACATGTCGCTGGGCGGTGGTTATTCCTCCACGCTCAATACCGCGGTCAACAATCTGTCCAACTCGGGCGTGTTCGTAGCGGTCGCGGCGGGCAACGAAAATCAGAATGCCTGCAACGTGTCACCCGCCAGCGCGTCCGCAGCCTACACGACCGCGTCATCGACGAGCTCGGACGCGAAGTCCTCGTTCTCGAACTATGGGTCGTGTGTGGATTCGTACGCTCCGGGCTCGTCGATCAAGTCGGCCTGGATCGGAAGCGGCACGACCGAGACCAATACGATCAGCGGAACCTCCATGGCCAGCCCGCACGTGGCAGGAGTCTCGGCTCTGATCAAGCATCGTTACGGAGATGTTTCGAGCAGTTCGGTCACGAGCTATCTCAACAGCGCCGGCACGACCGGCGTCATCACTGGCAATCCAACCGGTACGGTGAACCGGTTGCTCTATAAGTACATCACGGCCTGGTAAGCGGCGCTCTCGGACCGCCGTCGCCGCACCACGCGGCGGCGGTCCGTTCCCGGGTGGCCTCGGGCGCGCACGCAAGTGATATAATCCGGGATGGTCGCCCCCATGATTCAGATGCTTCGTGCGTCAGGGTTCACAGTCGCGCTCCTGTGCGCTGCGCTGTCAGCTCCGCGCGCGCAGACACCGCGGAGCGTATCGCCGGTGGCGGAGGCAGTGCGCCTGCGCGACGCCGGAGATCTAGCGGGAGCCGCAGCTAGACTAAGGCCATACGTCAGGGAACACCCCGAAGACATCGCCGCCGCACGGGTTCTCGGGCAAACACTGTACTGGCTCAAGGATTTCCGGGCAGCGCGCGAGATCTACGAGGATGCTTTTGCCCGTGCACCAAATGATACGGCCCTGCGGCTCGAGTTCGGCCGGATGCTCGTGGAAACCCGCGAAGACGGCCGGGCGAAAGAGATTCTGACACCGCTACTCGACGTCCCGGAAGCGAGCACTCGGGCCAACGCATTGCTCGGAACGCTCGCTTACTGGCAGGGGGACTATTCGACGGCGAGACGACGGTTCTCTACCTCGCTTCGTGCCGATCCAGATCAACCCGAAGTACGTCGCCAGCTACTCGAGATCGCCTCGGCCACGGCACCATGGATCCAGGTGGAGGGAAACGTCCGGGACGACGATCAGCCCGTTACCTGGCTCGGCACGGCCGCGGAAGGCGGTGCGTTCCTCACTCCATCGACAACGATTTCCGGACGCGCCGAGGCGATGGATCTTCGCTCGGGCGATTCGGTCTCCGTAAGAGTCACGATGGTCGAAGGAGGAGTTACACATTATGCTCCGGCGGCACGAATGGATTTCGAGGCGCAAGGCGGAGTTGTGCAGCGCAGTTCCGGCGGTCCGAGCGAGTGGGTGGGCCGGCTCGGACTTGGCCTGCGGATGCCGCGCCACCTGACGCTGCGGGCGCGTGCGGAGCGACGTCCCTACTTCTATACGATCGCCAGCCTTGCCACCCCGGTGATATCGGAGGGCGTTGTGGGGGTATTGGGACTCGACCACCCTCGCGGCTGGACAGGTGAGGCCGCGATGGAGGGGCATCGATATCAGGACGGCAACGTAGTCCGCGGTGCATACGCGTGGATGCTCGCGCCTGTTCTGAGAGGGGCGGCTGCGCAGATCAGCGCAGGGTACAGCCTCTCCGCCCAGAACGCAGACGAGACGCGCTTCGTGGCCGCTGTGTCTCCACCGCCAGCTTCCGCCGGTGGAGGCGCGCCCGCCGGGCGATACGTTCCCTACTACACGCCTGGGAATCTTCTCGTGCAATCAGTATTAGCGACGATGGTCGTCCGGCCCGCGCCGGGAACGACGCTTCGCCTGAATGGCGCTTACGGCGTGAGGGCAACTGACGATGAGCCGGCAGCCGCGGAGCCGCGACCCCGCCGGAGCTTTTCGCCCTGGAGCGCCCGAGCTGCTATCGAGCTAGGGCAGGCCAGGGCCCTCTCGGTCGTCGTGACAGCTGAAATGATGCGTCACTCCTACTACACGTCCTCTACCGCTGACGTGCGCATGGTTTATCGATTCTTCGCACTGTCGCAACGAAGAGCCGATCGTCGTTGAGTGATCCGCCCACTGCTCGCCTGGATTAACCCCCCGCCGGACCGTGACCTCTGGCGACACCGCTCGGCCCCCGCCGTCCGGCTCCGCCACCGGATAATTCTGGGGCTTCTCGGCGGCTTCGGCATCGTCGCCTCGCTCAGGCTGATCGACTGGTGGTTTCGCGAAGACCACATCGTGCAGCCCGTGCTGTTCGCGCTGCTGTCGCTGGCCTTCTGGTACGGGATAAGCCGCATAGTGCTCGGATGGATCAACTATGCGCGTATGGCGAGACCGGAACATCGACCAGCGCCTCGCGGTCTCGGGGTCGCGATTTTCACGACGAGCTCGCCCGGCGAGCCACTCGAGATGTTTGACAAGACGCTCGCGGCGTGCGCCCGGGTTCGCTATCCGCATACGACGTATCTCCTCGACGATACGAAAGACGCACGCTTTCGCGCCGTGGCTGAAAGGCACGGCGCTGTGTGTCTGGAGCTTGTCGGGATTCCCGGCGCAAAGGCGGGCAAGATCAACAAAGCACTGACGCTCACCGCCGAACCGTTCATCCTCGTCCTCGATCCCGACCACATCCCCTTCCCCGAGATTCTGGACCGCGTGCTGGGTCATTTCGGCGACGACGGCGTGGGTTTCGTGCAAGTGTCGCAGGCTTACTACAATCAAAGCCGCTCCTTCACGGCGCGCGCTGCCGCCGAGCAGACTTATTCTTTTTATGGTCCCACGCAAATGGGCTTGTTCGGGCTGGGAGGATGTGTCGCGATTGGAGCTAACTGCACGTTCAGACGCACCGCGCTCGAATCCATCGGTGGGCACGGCGTAGGGCTCGCGGAAGATCTCGTAACATCCATTCGCCTGCACGGCGCCGGCTGGCGCTCCGTGTACGTTCCGGAGATCGTCAGCCGGGGTCTCGTCCCCGAGGACCTCGGCTCGTTTTACAAGCAGCAGATCAAGTGGGCCCGCGGCGTGTACGAAGTCGCGTTCACGGAACTGCCCCGTCTCGCCAGACGATTGACCTGGTGGCAACGGCTCTCGTATCTCACCGTAGGCACATACTACTTGTTCGGCGTGACGACTCTGCTTTTTCTGCTCTTCCCGTACCTTTATCTGTGGACGGGCCATCAGCCCGCTGCAATGCGCTTCGAGGAATTCGTGACGGTCGCGACTCCTGTCGCGTTCGCTGGAATATCGATTTATGCCTTCGTTCAGAAATGGCTATGTCACCCCGCGATGGAACGGGGGACCCACTGGCGGGGTTTCGTGCTTAAGATCGCGTGTTGGCCGGTCGTTCTGGCGGGAACGCTGTTCGCGATCGTGCGCGCGGATATTCCCTATATCCCCACGGCGAAGAAGGCAGTAAGACGAAGATTTCTGCGGCTCGCGTGGCCACAGATCGCCTTAGTCACCATTTTCCTGGCGACGCTCACCAGCGTTTCGCGTACGCGCATGCTCATCACCGCGGAGGGTGCGCTGCAACTGACCAGCCAGGCTGTGTGGGGTATGGTCGGTTTTGCGACGCTGCCGGTGCTTGCTGCCATTCCGGTGTTGTACGCGGCGTGGCAGGCGAGGACACCGGGCTTGGGCGTGCCCTGGGATGAGGTGGACGTCGACTTGATAGGCGGCGGGTCTTGAAGCGCCGCTACCGATTGCTGGTCACGGGGGCTGTGGCTGGCGGCTGCATAGCCGGCTTCGCGGCACTGACTGCTCTCAGCTCACGGTCGCAGGGGCCTCTGACCGCAGCGCTGGAACGGGCCGCCACCGGGGTTGGGAGGGTGGAGCAAACCCTCAGGCGGCGTCTTGGAGGCCCGGAACGCAGGGACGACCTGCGATGGTTCCAGCCGTATCGGCGCGAAATGTCGTTGCTCCGCAATCCCGACAGTGTGCTGGTCGGGGCGTATGATGGCGGACTTCCGCTGACAATGAACGGAATCGTGGAGTTGGAGCGGCAAATCGGTATCTCGCTCCCGCTCATACAGGTTTATTCGGCCTGGGGCGACAGGCCGGACCAGCAGTTCCAGCTCCAGCTCTTGAACGCGATCTGGGACTTCGGCTCGGTTCCTGTCGTGACCTGGGAGCCGTGGCTCACGGATTTTGAAAGCGCGCGGCATCCTCACCTTCCGCTCCGCGAGGCGCGAGAGAGGCGCGGCCTGCCGGATATCGCCAGCGGGGAATACGACTTCTATATAGATGAGTGGGCGAAGGCGGCCGCTCGTTTCGACACTCCGTTCTACCTGCGTTTCGCTCACGAGATGAACGACCCATACCGTTATCCCTGGGGGCCGCAGAATAACACGAAGGAGGAATACATCGCCGCCTGGCGCCACACTGTCGACAGATTCAGGCGCGCCGGCGCGAGCAAAGTGATTTGGGTTTGGTCGCCGCACGTCGCGTACGAATACTGGGACCTGTACTACCCGGGCGATGAGTACGTGGACTGGGTGGCCACCGGCGTACTCAACTACGGTCCGATCGCCCAGTGGTCGCAGTGGTGGAGCTTCGATCAGATCTTCGGTTCCAAGTATGCCCGCCTTGCCAGTTTCAACAAACCGATAATGCTGGCCGAACTCGGATCGTTGAGCGTTGGAGGCGATCGCGCTGCCTGGTATAGCGGTGCGCTGCAGGCGCTGCCGCAGAGATATCCGGCAGTTCGCGCAGCCTTGTTTTTTCATTCGAAAGACGACCAGACGGTGACCTACCAAAAAGTCGACTGGACCATAACCGGGGACACGGCGGCGTTGAGCGCGGTCACCCGCGCGACCCAGCAGTGGGCTCCGGGACCGCGCCGCGTCCCTGCTCAGCCGATCCCCTGACCACTTCTGCCTTGCTGCGCACGGGTACCGGAACGAAACTTACCCACCCATGCGCAAGCTCCTGATCACGGTTGCGATCCTGCTGGCCGTCCACACGGCGTTTCTCGTCTTCAGCCCACGCGGAACGGAAGCCGTCGCTGACCCGGACGCAACCAGGGTAGGGATCGTTCTCGATGTCGGCGGGCGCGGCGACAAGTCGTTCAACGACGGCGCGTACGCGGGCGCCGACAGTGCGATGAAGCGACTTGGCGCGGACATACGGTTCATCGAGCCGGGCGAGGGCGCGGACCGCGAGGCGGGGCTTCGGCTGCTCGCCGCGGAGGGGATGGACCTGATCATGGGAATCGGTTTCATCTTCACCGACGATCTCATCGTGCTGTCCCGCGAATACCCGAATAGCAACTTCGCCGGAGTGGATTTCTCCGTCGGCACTGATGAGGCAGGGAACGTCATTCCGCCTCCGCCCAACGTCGCCGCCCTCAAGTTTCGCGAGGAAGAAGGCTCTTTCCTTGTGGGCGCGCTGGCCGCGCTGGTGGGAAACTCCAAGCGCGTCGGCTTCATCGGCGGAATGGACATCCCGCTCATTCACAAGTTCGAGGCAGGCTACCGCGCGGGCGTGAAGCACGTCTGCCCCGACTGCACCGTGGTCGCGCAGTACGCCGGCGTCACACCCGAGGCGTTCGCGAACCCGGGACGCGGGAAAGAGCTTGCGCTCTCTCAGTACCAGTCGGGCGTCAACGTCATCTTCCACGCGTCCGGCGCTACAGGCGGCGGGCTGTTCGAGGCGGCGCGCGCCACCGGCAAGCTTGCGATCGGCGTGGATGCCGACCAGGCAGCCGAAGCTCCCGGAAGAGTTCTCACGTCGATGATCAAGGGCGTCAATGCGGCGGTCTACGACGCCGTCGCCCGGGTGGATGGCAAAACATTCAAAGGGGGCGTCTATTCGTTCGGTCTCGCTGAGGGCGGCGTCGGATACGTGTACGACGACAACAATCGGGCTCTGATCCCTGACGCCGTGCACCGTCGCGTGGAGCAGATCAAGGCGGACATAATCGCGGGAAGAATCAAGGTGCCGTCCACGCGATGAGCGCCCACCCCATCAGGATGGCGGGGATCGACAAGTCGTTCGGTCCCGTCCGCGCCAATCGCGCGGCCTCGCTTGACGTCGCTCCCGGAGAAATTCACGCGCTCGTCGGCGAGAACGGCGCCGGAAAATCCACGCTCATGAAAATCCTCGGCGGGCTGGTCGAGCCGGACGCGGGGACGGTCGAGGTAAATGGCCGCGACGTCACGGGGTGGTCGACTTCGGATGCCATCGCGAACGGCGTCGGAGTCGTGCATCAGCATTTCATGCTGGTGCCCACGCTGACCGTCGCCGAGAACGTCGTGCTCGGGAACGAGCCGAGGCGGGGGATGCTGTTCGACCGGACGCGCGCGCTCACCGACGTGAACGCTCTCATTCAGAAGACCGGACTCGTCGTGCCCGCGGACCGGCGTGTCTCCGAGTTGTCGGTGGGAGAAGCCCAGCGCGTCGAGATCCTCAAGACGCTGTACCGCGGCGCGAAGATTCTCATTCTCGACGAGCCGACAGCCGTGCTCTCGCCGCCGGATGTGCGCGAGCTCTGGACAGTTTTGCGCAAGCTGCGCGACGACGGGGGGACGATCGTTCTGATCACTCACCGGCTCGACGAGGTGATCGATATCTCGGACACGATCACCGTAATGCGTGCCGGCGCGACCGTCGGACGTATGACAACGTCGGAGACCACGCCGGCAGAAATCGCGAAAGCCATGGTCGGCCGTGACGTCGCGCTCTCCGTGCCAGGGCGCGAGACGATCAGCGGGCCGGGGGCGACCGCAGACCGGCCGTCGTCAGCTGCCGGTGCTCTGCTGCTCGAAGTTCGGGACCTGTCGGTAAGCGACTCGCGCCGTATCCGCGTCGTGGACGGTGTCACTTTCTCCATCCGTGCCGGGGAAGTGCTCGGCATTGCGGGCGTCGAAGGCAACGGCCAGACCGAGATCGTGGAAGCGATAGCCGGCCTTCGCGATATCGCCGCCGGATCAGTCGTTGTCTCGGGCCATGACGTGACCCGGGCGACAGTCAAGGATCGTCGGGCCGCGGGCATCGCGCACGTCCCGGAGGACCGGCACAGGCGCGGGCTCATCCTCGAATATTCGATCGCCGAGAACCTCGTCCTCGGCGCGCAGGACGAGTTCTCGAAGCGTGGCTCGCTGGACGGTGCCCGCATCGACGCCCATGCGCGCGAGCAGATCGCCAAGTTCGACGTGCGGCCGTCGACGCCGGCACCCGCTGCGCGCACTTTGTCCGGCGGGAACCAGCAGAAAGTCGTGATCGCGCGGGAGATGGGACGATCGTTCACCGTGCTGCTCGCGGCCCAGCCGACCCGCGGCGTGGATGTGGGCGCGATCGAGTTCATTCACCGGCAGATCCGCGAAGCACGCGACGCAGGCAAGGCGATCCTGCTCGTATCGGCTGAGCTGAACGAAGTGCTCGCACTCGCGGACACGGTCGCCGTCATGTATCGCGGGAAGTTCGCCGTGACGATGCCGGCGAGCGACGCTACCCCGGAAGTGCTGGGTCCCTACATGACAGGCGGCAACAGCCGCGACGCGGCATGAGCGAGAGCTTTCGACTGCGCGCCGAAGAGGCGCTGCTTCCGTCGATCGTCGCGCTTCTCATCGCGCTCATCCTGGGCGACGTCCTGATCCTGATGTTCGGCGAATCTCCCGCGCACGTGTATAGCCGCATGATCGAAGGCGCTTGGGGGAACCCGTACGGATTCGCGCAGGTTCTGTACAAAACCACGACGCTGACCTTCGCCGGACTCGGCATCGCGTTGGCGCTGCGCGCCGGGCTGTTCAACATCGGCGCCGAGGGACAGCTCGCGGCCGGCGCGTTCGGCGCGGCGATAGTGGGGATATCTCTTCCGGCCGGAACTCCGGGACTCGTCGCAGTTCCGTTGTGCTTGCTTGGCGCAGCCGCGGGTGGGTTGCTTACCGGCGGGCTCCCGGGTGTGCTGAAGGCAAAGTTCGGCGCGCACGAAGTGATCGTGACGATCATGCTGAACTTCGTCGTCCTTGCGCTGCTCAACTGGCTCATCGTGGAGCGCCTTCGCACCGCCGATACGCTGCACACGCCAGAGATCAATGCCGGCGCGGTGCCCAGGCTCAGCGAGTTCATTCCCGCGTTTCATGGCTCCGCTGCAAACGTCACCTTCTTTTTCGCGATTGCGGCCGCGATCTGGTGCTGGTGGTACCTGTTTCGCACTCCCGGCGGCTACGCCTTGCGCGCGACCGGCCTCCAGCCCGACGCCGCCGAGTACAGCGGGATCCGCGTGGGCCGAGTGTGGATCAAGGCGATGGCTCTGGGCGGAATGCTGGCCGCGCTGGGCGGCACGAACTTCGTGCTCGGCTACAAGCATTACTACGAAGATGGATTCACCGGAGGCTCGGGCTTTCTCGCGATCGCGGTCGCGATTGTCGGGCGAAACCATCCCTTCGGCGTCGTGATCGCGGCGTTCTTTTTCGCGACGCTGTCGCAAGGCGGGCTCGCCATTCATGCGCTCGTGCCGAAGCAGATGGTCGAGGTACTCCAGGGAATCGTGATTCTCGCCATGGCTGCGGCGGTGCCTGAAGTGCAGCGTGCGTTGCGCAGCGCGCGGAAGGTGGTCGCCGCATGAACCCGTTCGACTTTATCACGCAGACGCTCCGCATAGCGGTGCCGTATCTGTTCGCGGCGAGCGGCGGGCTCGTGGCGGAGCGCGCGGGGATCGTGAGCCTCACGCTCGAGGGGTTCATGCTCAGCGGTGCTTTCAGCGCGACGCTGGGCAGCTATTACTCGGGTAGCGCAGTGATCGGCGTGCTCGCGGGCGCAGCGGGCGGCCTTTTGTTCGGCCTGCTCCACGGCATCGCCACCGTCCGGTTCCGCGCCGATCAAGTCGTCTCCGGAATAGCGGTGAACCTGCTCGTCATCGGTCTGACGCAGGTGATCCTGATGCTGCTGTTCGACAGCTCGTCGAACTCGCCGCGCGTGGAAGGCTTTCAGGCGGGGCTGTCCGGCTTTGGCGATCCGCTGGTGTGGATGGGGCTCGCGTCGGTGCCGGTCGTCGCCTTTCTATTGTATCGCACTCCGTTCGGGCTCCGCATACAGGCGGCTGGGGAGCACCCCGAAGCGGCAGCCAGCGTAGGCATCAACGTGCGCTTCGTCCGGTACGTCGCGGTCGCGATCTCCGGTGTGCTCGCCGGGCTCGGCGGCGTTTACCTCGCGCTCGATCAGCACCAGTTCACCAACAATATGACCGCGGGCCGCGGCTTCATCGCGATCGCGGCCGTGATCTTCGGCCGCTGGAATCCGTGGCTCGCCGGTGGCGCGTGTCTGCTCTTCGCCACCGCCGAGACTCTGCAGATCCAGCTCCAGGGCGTCGGCGGAATTCCGTCCCAGTTCATCGGGATGATTCCGTACGTGCTCACGATAGTCGCGCTCGCCGGTCTGATGGGCCGCGCCGTCGCCCCCGCCGCGCTCGGCCGCGCGGAAGACTGAGCGCAGCAGGCAGGCCGGAACGCGCGACAGAATTACCCGACCCGCGCCAATGAGCCAGACCGTTCGCAGTCGTGTGTCCGGAGCCACGCGCGGAAAGCTGTTCATACTGATCGTCACGAACTTCGTGGACATGGTGGGATTGCTGATGATCCTGCCGTTGCTCCCGTACTACGCGGACGAGCTGGGCGGCGGCGGAATGGAAGTCGCGCTACTCGTCTCATCGTTCACTGCGGCGCAGCTGATAAGCGCCCCGCTCTGGGGGCGGTTCTCCGACAGGCATGGCAGGAAGCCCGCGCTGCTCGTCGGGCTCGCGGCCGCGGCCATCGCGTACGTCGTGTTTGCGTTCGCGACGTCGCTCTGGGTCCTGCTCCTTTCGCGCATCGTGCAAGGCGCGGGCGGCGGAACCGTCGGCGTGATCCAGGCGTACGTCGCGGACTCGACCGAGCCGCAGAACCGCGCGAAAGCGCTCGGCTGGCTGTCCGCGGCTACGAACCTCGGCGTCGCGCTCGGGCCTCCGTTGGGCTCGCTCGCGCTCCTGCTCGGCCGCCCCGGCCCGGGGCTGGTCGCGGCCACGCTGTGCGTGCTCAACATCGCGTTTGCGTCCCGGTTTCTGAAAGAGTCGCGCGACATGACTGAAGCGTCCGTGAAACGCCCGGGCGCGTCGCGGCAAGCGATCATGCGCGTCGTCACTCACTCGCGCGAGCCTGCGCCGCGGCTGATCTGGATCTACGCCATCGCGATGGGCGCGTTCTCGGGTATGACCGCGATCCTCGCCCTGTTCCTCCTGGACGAATGGGCCGTGGGCCCGGACCGAATCTGGATGGTGTTCACCTACCTCGGCGTGATCTCTGTCATCACGCGCGCGGGAATACTCGGGACACTGGTGG
Organism: Gemmatimonadaceae bacterium; assembly: GCA_013817305.1. Lineage (GTDB taxonomy): Bacteria > Gemmatimonadota > Gemmatimonadetes > Gemmatimonadales > Gemmatimonadaceae > JACDCY01. The sequence goes on from JACDCY010000026.1 coordinate 14,381, forward strand.
ACCGGTTCGGCGAGGTCCGACTGTCACGCGCTGGTCTCGTTTTGCTCGCGATCGGATTGAGCGCGATTCCGTTCGCGGGGAACTACGTGCTGCTCGCGCTGGCGATCGCGCTCGTCCCGCTGGGGACTGCGTTCACCTTCCCGTGCGTTACGTCGCTACTGTCCAGGCTCATCCCGAGCAACGAGCGTGGGCTGTACATGGGCGTACAGCAGACGTTTGGCGGGCTCGCGCGCGTGATCGTCCCGCTGTGGGCGGGATTCGCGTACGACCAGCTCGGGCACGGTGTTCCGTTCTACACTTCAGCCCTATTGATAACCGGTACGATCTTTCTCGGACTCGGAATCGATGCCGGCGGCGGGACGAAAGTAGCGGCCGCGGAGCCGGCAGCGGAATCCGCCGCGTAACGCCGATCCGGGTGCGAGCCGGGAGTTCAGTCGCGATCCGGAGTGCGCTCCGAGCCCATTATAAGGCGAACCCCGCGCTGATAAGTGAAGTAGGCGTATGCCCACTCGATCAGCACTGTCGCGCGGTTGCGGAAGCCGATCAGGTACATGATGTGAATCGTCAGCCATAGCCACCACGCAAATCGGCCGCCGAAGCGAAGGCGACCGAAGTCGGCGACGGCCCTGTGCCGTCCTATCGTCGCGAGGTCGCCCTTGTTGAGATAATCGAATGGAACGCGTTTCTTCCCCGCCAGCGTGCGCGCGATGTTGCGCCCGGCCGACTTCCCCTGCTGCATCGCCGCAGGCGCGACTCCGGGCACCGTGCGCTCCCCGCAAACCACGTGCGCGGCGTCACCGATCACGAACACCTCCGGATGCCCGGGGATGGAAAGGTCCGGCTCGACCATGACGCGCCCGACCTTGTCCAGCGGCGCGCCGAGCATTCTCGTGAGAGGAGAAACGACGTTGCCCGCCGCCCAGAACACTGTGTGCGTCCGAATGGTCGCGTCGCCCACGTACACCCGATCGGGGTGCACGCCGGTCACGAGGGAGTTGAGCCTCACTTCCACGCCGAGCGCCTCGAGATCGTGCCGGGCACGCTCGGACAGAGACTCCGGAAAGGACGGCAATACGCGATCGCCGCCCTCGAGCAGGATCACGCGCGTCTGTCGCGTATCGATCCTCCGGAAATCGCGCCGGAGCGCTTTGCGCGCGATGTCGGGGATAGCGCCCGCAAGCTCGACGCCGGTCGGGCCGGCGCCGACGATCACGATGGTCTGATACGCGGCCCGCTCGACCTCGTCGTCGCACAGCTCGGCCCGCTCGAACGACAGCAGAAACCGGCGCCGCATTTCCGCCGCGTCCTCCACCGACTTCAGCCCGGGCGCCAGAGATTCCCACTCCGGATGCGCGAAGTACGAGTGGCGTCCGCCCGGCGCGAGCACCAGAAAGTCGTACGTCAGCGTGCGGCACGCAGAGTCGAGCACGATCGTTCGCGACTCCACGTTTATCCCCGTAACCTCGCCGAGGATCACGAAAGCGTTTTGCTGCCGGCGCAGGATCCACCGGATGGGGGCCGTGATGTCTCCCGGTGAAAGCGATGCGGTGGCTACCTGATACAGCAGCGGCTGAAACAGGTGATGGTTTGTCCGATCCACCAGCGTGACTTTCACCGGGCTGTCGCGCAGCGCGCGCGCGGCGTGCAGGCCGGCGAACCCTCCGCCGACGATGACTACGTGCGGGCGTCGCGTCGCCGGGTGCGCGACGGAGAAAGTCATGCGTACTGCTCCTCGACGGTCCTCGCGCCTATCGCCATGGCCAGCACCAGCAGGATGAGCAGCACGCTGTACGCGGCGGCGGTCCCGAACGCCAGCGCCCGAAGCTGGGCGAGAATCTCGATCGAGATCGGGCGGTTGGCGTGCGTGTACAACACGATGCTCGCGACGAACTCCCCGACCGCGGTAACCGCCGCGAGCAGCCCGCCCGCGATCAACCCCGGCCGCGCCGCCGGTATCACGACCTTCCGCATCGTCAGCCACCACGACGCTCCAAGTCCGCGCGCGGCATCCTCCAGCGCGGGGTCGAGCTGCCGGAGCGAGCTCTCCGCCGCGGTCGCGACCAGCGGGATGTTGCGGATGAAATACGCGAGCGGAAGGATCCAGAACGTCCCCACCAGCACGACCCGCCCCGTCCAGATGTCGCTCTGATTGAATGTGGCCGCAAGGCCGAGCGCGATCGCCGTCGCCGGTATCGCCCACGGCAGCGCGACGAGCAGGCCCAGCAGCGGCCGCCCGCTGAACCGGCGCAGCACCAGCAGGTAAGCGGCGACGAAGCAGACGACGATGTTGGCCGCGGTGGCGATGAGCGCCATCAGGACGCTGTTCGATATCGGGCGCCAAAGCTGCGCGTCGGTCGCCAGCCGGCGGTAGTTCTCCAGCGTGTACTCTGGCGGAAGTATCTGAGTCGTCCACACGCCGTCTCGCGCGAACGACACGAGGATCACCATAAGATGCGGCAGTATCAGGGCGATCACCACGACCGCCCCGGCGATCGCCAGCGCTATCCGCAATCCATGCGAGCTGATAGCGCGACGCGTGACGCTTCCCTTGCCCGTGCTGACTACCCTCTGCTTGCGCTGCAAAATGCGGAACAGGCCGAGCGCCGCAACCGCGCTCAGAGCCAGCACCGTAGTCTCCACATACGCTAGCCCCATCGCCCCGTTCAGCTTGGACGCGAGAATCTGCGTGGACAGCACGCGGATCCCGCCACCGAACACGTACGGCGCGGAGAACGATCCGAGCGAGTTCATGAATACGAGCAGCATCGAGCCGGCGATCGCCGGAATTAGCAGCGGCAAAGTGACCCGCCGCAGGCGGTGTCGCGGCGAGGCACCGAGCCCCGCGGCTGCTTCGTCCAGGCTCGTGTCGAACCGCTCGAGTCCGGCGGATACGAACAGAAAAACAAACACGTACATCGTGTATGCGTGGACGAACACGATCGCCCATATCCCAGTGAGCCGCCACGGCGCTTCGTCCATCCCGAACAGATCCTGCACCGCGCGGGTAACGACCCCGCTCTCGCCATACAGAAAGAGAAATGAGATCACGCCCACGAGCGGCGGGAGTGCGGCGGGGAGAGTAGCCACGATTCTCAGCGCCCGCCTTCCCGGAAACTCGAACCGTGTGAGCAGGAACGCGAGCGGTACTCCGATGACGAGCGCCGCGAACACGGAGGCCACCGAGATGATGAGAGTGCTGCTCAGCGCCTCGCGATCGGCCGGGCTCGCAAGAAACTCCCGCCAGTGCGCCAGCCCCCCTTCGAAGCTCCCGACGATGACGGCGGCGTTCGGATACAGCACCGTCCATAGCAGCAGCACCAGGACGGGAAGCGCGAGCAGCCACGTTCCTGCCGCCGAACGCCGCATCCTACTCTGCGACCACCGGAACCGGAGTGCCGCGCGGCCTCACGCCAACACGCGTGCCTATCTGCGCGCGGTCATCGGTGCCGGATACCTCGGCGATGATCCCGGGCTCCATCTCGATTCTGTACACGATGCTCGACCCCGCGAATCGTCGCGCGAGCACCGTTCCCTGCCATGCGTCGGACGCCCCCGAATCCGCGAGCTCCAGGTGCTCCGGTCGGAGGATCGCGTGTGGCCGGCGTCCCGCGTGCCCGACCGAATCGCTAAGCACCGGAAACGAAATCTCTCGACCGCCGATGGAAACTGCCGCGCGGCCGTCGCTCACCGTGCAGGGAACCAGCGCGCCGCGCCCGATGAACTTCGCGACGTCCAGCGACGCGGGATTGTTGTACAGCTCGGCAGGAGTTCCGTTCTGCAGTATCCGCCCCTTGCTCAGCAGCGCGACACGATCGGCAATCGCGAACGCATCCTCCTGGTCGTGCGTCACCAGCAAGGCGGGCACGTTCGCGTGTCGCAGCAGCGCGCTCAGGTCGTCGCGCATGGACTGCCTGAGAACGGGATCGAGGTTCGAGAGCGGCTCGTCGAGTAGCAGCGCCCGAGGCCCGATCACCAGAGCCCGCGCCACGGCCACCCGTTGCTGCTCGCCGCCCGAGAGTGATTGCACCGGCCGCCCACCCGCTCCGCCGAGTCCCACTCCGGTGAGCGCGGCACGGGCTTTCTCCAGTCGTGCTTTCCTCGAGACGCCTCTCGCCTCGAGCCCGAAGGCGACGTTCTGCTCCACGCTCATGTGCGGGAAGAGCGCGTAATGCTGGAACACCATCCCGAACCCGCGCATCTGCGGCGGGAGGCGGGTGATGTCTTTGTCCCCGACGAGTACCGAGCCGCCGTCAGGCTGCTCATAGCCCGCGGCGATCCTGAGCGTGGTCGTCTTTCCCGAGCCGGACGCGCCGACCAGAGCCACCAGCTCGCCGGGCGCGACGTCGAGCGACACATCGTCCACCGCCAGATGGGAGCCGAACCGACGCCTGATGTTGCGAAGAGAGAGCGTGCCGCCGGAGCCGGCTGTGCCGGCCGCTGCATCACGCACCGTCACTTACGGCGCGATTGGTTTCGGATGTTGGCGTCCCAGTACTTCATCCACCTGTCCAGGTCGCGCGCCAGTATCTCGCGGTCCATCGGCATCGGCTTGATGCGCGCATTCGCGTCACGGATCCACGCGGGCAGAGAATCCGAATGCAGGTCGGTTCTGGCGGGAATGCGAAGAAATCTCCTCGCCGATTCGAGCAGTGCCGGCGTGCTCGTAACGAACTCGTAGTACGCGCGCGCGGCTTCCGGCTGGCCGGTTCCGCGCACGATCGCGATCGCATCCACGAGCAAAGGCGTTCCGCTCGAGGGAATCACGTAGTCCACCGGGATCTTCGTTCTCTGCTGCAGCGTCGCGATGTCGGGCATGTCCCACAGCGTGACGATCCCCTCCCGCCGCCCGAGCTTCTGGTACAGGATGGTGGGATTCAACACGTACTCGCGGGTGTTCTCGTCCAGGCGGCGGAGCCACTCGTAGCCGGCTTCTTCCGATCCGGTCCGGGCTATCGAGCGCAGCATGATCGCGCCGAAGATCGCGCGCATCGTGCCCGACGCTACGGGATCCCGGATTATGATTTTGTCCTTCCACTTGGGATCGAGCACATCGTCCCAGTCCTGCGGCGCGTCGGCGGCGCTCAGCACCTCGCTGTTGTAGCCGATCACCTCCGGCGTGAGGTACGTGCCGTACCAGAGGTGCTGCGGATGCCGGGCTTCTCCGTCCACGGCGCCGGCCCACGAAGGCGTGTATGGCTCGAGCAGATTCTCCTTCGCCGCCCGGTCGAACGCCTCCGCCGGCGCGCCGAACCAGACGTCCGCCTGCGGGTTCGCGCCCTCGGCGCGCACCCGGTCGAGCACTTCCTGCGAGCCCATGTCCACCCACTGTACGTCCACGGACGGATTCGCCTTCTCGAACTCCGTCTCGAGATAACCGAGCAGATCCTTCCCGTGAGGAGAGTAGACGGTGAGCACCGTGCGTCCATCGTTCGAGCACGCGCCCAGAAAGCCAACAGCCAACAGCCAACAGCCAATAGCGCGCTTCATGGCGACAGAAGATTCACGAACAGTCTCACCGCACCCGGCACTCCTTCCTCGAGCTGCCGGAAGAGCGCGAGCGTCGTGTACACGTGCGTCCCCCGACCGACAGGCGCGACGAGAATCGAACTTTGAACCGGCTGCTCCCCAGGATCGTTCATTGCGATCATGGTTCTGTAACGCGGATCGAATGCGCTCGGAATGAACGCCGCGCGCTCCTGCACCCAGCCATCGAAGTCCGCGAGCGTAATGCGATTCGGATAAGTCAGTTCGCGCGCCGCAGGGTCGGTGATGACGACCGGCGCGTTTTCATCCGTCACGCCAGGACGAGGACGGCTGATGGTGATCGGATACGGAAGAATACCGGCGTTGGCCATCATGTACTGCCCGAACTGCACGACGAGTCGCCCCCCATTGCCGGCGTACTCCAGCAGTCGGCCGTTGTGCTCCACCAGGTCCGCACTGGCTTCGTACATCCGAGGTCCGACCACGATCACCGAAAAGCGTGACAGGTCGATTCGCGGTATCTCGGCGGGCTCAATGAGCGTTACAGGAACGCCCAGATCGGTCAGCACCTGCGGCCCAAAATCCGCCTTACCAGCGATGTATCCCACACGCAGTCCGACCGGAACGTCCACAGGCACCGCGTGCAGCGTAATCCCGGCCGGTGCGTACATCGCCTGCGGAAATACGTGCGGGTAGGCGACGGCTCGCACCGATTCATCGAACACTTCTCCGTTCGACTTCGCTCGCAGTCGCAGGCGGTGCGCGCCCGGCGGCATGGACCCGGCAATCCGGAATGCCACCGTCCGCCGCGCGCCCGCGGGAATGACCACCTCCGCGGAGGACGGAGTCGCCGACAGCCCGGGCGGCAGCTCGACGTCGACAGTTACCCTTCTCTCCGAATCGAAGCTCGACATGACGGTCACGTAAAAATCCCGGTCGAGCCGCGAGCCCGCACGCGCGACGGCCATGCCCTGCGCCGGAGTCACCGTGAGCCCGGGCGCCGCCACCAGTGGAGCGATGGTGTCACCGTAAAATCCTTCAAGGAGCCTGTAAACAGGTCGCGCGCTGATGGCGACGGGCTGCGGGAGTCCCGCCACGCTCACCCTTATCCGCGGCCAATCCGCCTGGGCCAGTTCATCGTCCGATTGCGTGGGTGGCGGAGTGGCGAACATGTCGCCCGCGCGCGGCCGCTGCAGCCACCAGGGCTGCAGGCGGTGCGCGGGGCGGAGCGTTGCTTTCCAGCGAACGGTTCGGCCGGGCGCGACCGTCTCAGAAGGAAACGCGCCCGCGGCTGAATCGATGCGCACCGCGATCGTGCCCCGATTGTGCAGGGCGTAGTCGAGAACGATGCTGTCGCCGATGGCGACGAAGGTCCGCGGCGCGATCGCCTCGAACGCGAGGCCGGTGGCCGCGATACCGGCTCTGTCATACCGCGCCCGCTCACTCTCTGCCCGCGGCGCATGCCGGGCTATGAACGGAATTGCCGATGCCGGCGAGCGCACATCTAACTCCCTCGCGAACGCATCGCCACCCGGACCGTTCGAGCTCTGGCGACTCGTCGCGGAGAGACCGTCCAGGATCGACGTCTCCTGCTCACGCGGCACCTCGGGGGTGAGCCTCGACGCTTCGCGATAGTACCGGATGGTCACGTCCCCCAAGCGGTGATTCTCGCGCACACCCTGCGATTTGTGCTGCGAGCGCGTGCGGCTCGCGATCTCGTCCAACGACATGCCGCTAAGCGGATCGTACTCTCCCACGTTGATCGCGAGGTGTGGCCCATCCGGAAAAAAGCCGGCGTTCCGGTACAGCTTGAGCGGAGTCCACGGCGCGCCAAATTGCGCGATCGGAAAGCGCGCGACGTCGTCAGCGAGATCGTACGCATCGCGGGCAAGCCGTCCCGATACCTGATGTTGCCCGTGGTTGTCCCGCGGCGTGCCCGAGAAGGTCGCGACGATGACGTGCGGTCGAAATGCGCGGACGACCCTGATCACGTCGTTGAGGAGCGAGTCGCGCGGCCAATGCGTGTATGCCTCGGCGGCGCTCTTGGAGAAGCCAAAGTCATACGCGCGTGTGAAATACTGTCTGGCACCGTCGATACGGCGGCCGGCCAGCAGCTCCTGCGTGCGGAGCACACCTAACGCGTCGCCGAGCTCGTCACCGATCAGATTCGCTCCGCCCTCCCCGCGCGTGAGAGACAGGTACGCGACCTCGGCACGGCCGCCCCGCGAGAGGTAAGCGATCAGTCGCGGATCCTCGTCGTCGGGGTGCGCCGCGATGTACAGCACGCGCGGCGTATCGGCACCCAGCAGCTTGACCGCGTTCACGAGCGCGGACGCGCCGTGCTCCTGCGCGCCAAGCGATGGGGCCAGGGATGCAAGCGCTATCAGCGCGACGCCAAAGGCCCGACTCACGAGGATGCCAGGGCGCCTCTCCGGCCACGCGCGGGCTGCGCGAGAGACAGCACCGACGCGACGATGCGCTTTTGCTCGGCGGCGTGCGATGCGGCGTATCCCTCCGAGGGGCTCGCGCGCTCCGGCCGCCCGATGTAGCGCGTGATCAGCGCGTCACCGGTGGAGACGCGAAGCAGCGGCGCGACATACGTCCACGCGCCCATGTTCTTCGGCTCTTCCTGCGCCCACACGACTTCCGAGACGTTGGCGTATGCGTCCACGACGCGCGTGACTTCCTCGTGCGGCCACGGATACAGCTCCTCGACCCGGATCAGCGCGACCTCCGGAGGCGGACCGCCGGCGAGGAGGTCGTAGTATATCTTCCCCGTGCAAAAAACGAGACGCTTCACCTGGTCGCGGCCATCGGCCCGCGCCGGGTCGTCGAGGACGGCGCGAAACGAGCCGGCGGCAAGATCTCCCAGTCGCGAGGCGGCCTCGGGCATCCGCAGGAGACTCTTGGGCTGCATGAGGACCAGCGGCCTACGCTGCGCCTGGCGTGCCTGTCGCCTGAGAATGTGGAAGTACTGCGCGGGCGTCGACGGATACGCGACCCGCATGTTGGACTCGGCGCACAGCTGCAGGAATCGCTCGAGCCGCGCGCTCGAATGTTCAGGACCCTGACCCTCGTAGCCATGCGGGAGCAGCATCGTCACGCTCGAGTCCTGTCCCCACTTGGCGTGATCGGATGAGATGAACTGATCGATGATTGGCTGCGCGACGTTCACGAAATCGCCGAACTGCGCTTCCCAGAGAACGAGCACGTCCGGCGCGGCCGTGCTGAAGCCGTACTCGAAGCCAAGTACCGCGGTCTCGGACAGCGCGCTGTTATAGATCTCGAAAGCGCCCTTCGCGTCGGGAAGATGCTGCAGCGGGACATATGTCTCGTTCGTGTCCGAGTCGTGCAGCACTGCCTGCCGATGAGAGAAGGTGCCGCGCTCCACATCCTGCCCGGAGAACCTGATCGAAGTCCCGTCGGTAACTATCGAAGCGAACGCGAGTGCCTCTGCGTGACCCCAATCGATTCCACCCGAGTCGCCCATCGCGTCCCTGCGGCGAGCGAGATTCTTCGCGAGCCGCGGGTTCACCTTTATCTTCTCCGGCCACGTGAGCAGCCGCTCGTTCAGCGCGACGAGCTGCTCGGCGCGCACGGCTGTCGGGACAGCGGCGCCTGCATCCGCATTGGGCCGCGACTGCTCGGCGGCATCTTCGTCGGCCTGAGCGGCGGCATGCGCCTCCTCGAACTTCGCGTTCACGTCGGCTTCGATCGACGACACCTGGGCCTCGGAGACCAATCCCTCCTGTACGAGGCGGGCCGCCCAGACCTGACGCGCCGTCGGGTGCGACCGGATCCTTGCGTACATGACCGGCTGCGTGAACGACGGCTCGTCGGTTTCGTTGTGACCGTGCCGCCGGTAACCGACGAGATTGATCAGGAAATCCTTGGCGAACTTCGTCCGATAGGCGACAGCCAATCGCGAAGCAAGAACGCACGAAGCAGCGTCGTCGGCGTTCACGTGCGCGATCGGAACTTCGTAGCCCTTGGCCAGATCGCCGGCGAACCGCGTCGAGCGCCCATCCGACGAATCGGTGGTGAACCCGATCTGATTGTTGACGATGACGTGAATCGTTCCCCCGACCCGATACCCGCGCAAGCGCGAGAGATTCAGGGTCTCGGCCACAACCCCTTCGCCGGGGAACGCCGCGTCGCCGTGGATGCAGACCGGCACGATGGTCGATTCGTCGTGCTCGCCTGGGGCATCCGCATTCCGCTGCAGCGCTCTGGCGACGCCCATGAGGACCGGGTTCACGAACTCGAGATGGCTCGGGTTCGGGACCAGCGTGACCGCGACCGTATCGTCGCCCGAAATGGGAAACTCGCCGCGCGCACCCATGTGATACTTCACGTCGCCGGTTCCGTCGGGGCTGTTCGTGGCGGCGTGCTTGCCTTCGAATTCGGCGAAGATCGCCGTGTACGGCTTGCCGAGTATGTGCGCCAGAACATTGATGCGTCCGCGATGGGCCATTCCCATCGCGATCTCGCGCGCACCGTCCGCCGCCGACCGCCGGATCACCTCGTCGAGCATGGGGACGAGCGCATCCGTGCCTTCGATGGAGAATCGCTTGTACCCCTGATACGCGCGTCCGAGAAATCTCTCCAGCCCGTCGACTTCGGTGAGGCGTCGGAGCAGCCCGACCTGTTCCTCGGATGACAGCGGCTCGTGCAGCGATCCGGATTCGACCGCGGTCCTCAGCCATTCGCGCTCGGCGGCGCGTCCCAGATGCTCGAACTCGAGTCCGATCGCGGTGCTGTACAAATGCCGCAGATGCGCCACCACGTCGAGGGCCGTCGCCTGCTCGAATCCGAGCGCGGAGCCCGGCACGGCTCCGAGATCCTCCTCGGTGATGCCGTGAAATTCCGGTGTCAGCTCCGGGGTTCCGCCGGGGATAGTGCCAAGCGGATCCCGCTGGAACGCGAGATGTCCGAACGCGCGGATTGCCGCTACCAATCCGGCGGCAGCTGCGACTTTTCGGAGAAGATCGGGGTCGGACGCACCTGCAGGCGCGGTTACCCCGCCGCCGAGGGATTGTGCAAAGCCGAAGTACTGGCGCCAGCTCTCGTCCACGGAAGCGGGATCCCGCTGATACCGCTCCCACTGCTCCGCGATGAGCCCGTCGTTGAACACGCCTGCTCGGGGAAGAGCCATGACGAAATGTATTCCGGCGGAGGCGTCGATTACAGACGCCTGCGACCCCGACTAGCCGGCAGGCGCGCCGGCGCCTTCAGCGAACAGGGGCTCGGAACTTTCCGTGCCTGCCGATAGGCCCGGGGGAAGAATCACCCGAAAGCAGCTTCCTTTGCCAACCTCGGATTCGAGTTCCAGCTTGCCCCCCAACAGCTCCATGAGGCGCCGGGAAATCGGCAACCCGAGGCCGGTGCCCGGCTGCTGCGACTGGCCCAGCTGCACGAATTCATCGAAGATCCTCGTTTGGTCGGCTTCGGCGATCCCCACACCGGAATCGCACACGCTGATCTCTACACCGCCCTCCGGGGTCGCCCGGCACACGACTGATACGGGATTGGCCGAGCCGAACTTGATCGCGTTGGATACCAGGTTGAGCAGCACCTGGCGGACCCTGCGAGGATCCGACACGACGCTTACTGGCTCTCCTTCCATGGAGAGATTGAGCTGCGTCTTGTTCTCCGCGGCGAATGGCGCGACCGTCACGAACAGATCGTCTACCAGATTGGGGAACCGCACAGGCTGCATTGCCAAGTCGATCTTCCCCGCTTCGATCTTGGAGAGATCGAGCACGTCGTTCACCAGCTCCAGCAGGTGCTTGGCCGCGCGATGCGTCCGCTCGAGCCCCTCTTTCTGCTTCTCGTTGAGCGGCCCGTAGATGCCGTCCAGCATGAGGGTGCTGTATCCCAGCACCGCGTTGATCGGGGTGCGGAGCTCGTGACTCATCGAGGCGTAGAAGCGGCTGCGCGCGGTGATCGCGCGCTCCAGCTCGAACTGGCGACGTTGCAGCTCGTCGTTCACCGTCGCGAGCTCTTCCGCGGAGCGCGCCTCCGTTTCCAGAAGCGTCGTGCGGTGCTGCAGCACGAGCTCGCGCTTTTCGGACCGGCGAATCCGCTCTTCCTGCTTCAGGATCTGCAGTTGCTTGCGGCACAGGTCTACGAACACCGCCACCTTGGAGCGCAGTATCTCCGGATCGAACGGCTTGAAGAGGTAGTCGACAGCACCGACTTCGTATGCCTTGAACACGTACGAGTCTTCCTTGTTGATGGCCGTCAGGAAGAGGATCGGTATGGAGCGTGAGCGTTCCCGGGCCTTGATCAGCTGAGCGGTCTCGAGTCCATTGATTCCAGGCATCTGGACGTCGAGCAGTATCACCGCGAAACTGCGCTGCAACAGCTCTCGCAAAGCCTCCTCGCCGGAGTTCGCGCGCACCACGTTCTCGCCAAGCGGTTCGAGAATGGCCTCGAGCGCCAGCAGGTTCTCCGGACGATCGTCGACTATGAGAATATTCATCCTCTCCACCGGATCCGACCCAGCGGGAGTTGGAGCCGGATTTTCCGTGTCCTGTGGCAATTGCTGCACGACGTCCGACTGGGGGGAACTCTCGGGAGATGTCACGCCGTCGCCCTTACGTACGTCGCCGGAGGCCCGTTCCGCGCTACATCCACGAGATGCCCGGCGATTTCCGGGAGGGCGCGCTTCGTCGCGTGCGGAACCCGGGTGAGCGCGGCAGCAGGCATGGTCGCGACTTCAGCGGTAGCCGGGTCCTGAACGAGGCAATAGCCGCCGTCCTCGTACACGCACTGCAGTCCGCGCGAGCCGTCTTCGTTGGCTCCGGTCAGCACCACCCCGATCAGCCTCTCGCCGAAGGCGTGGGCGGCAGATCCGAACATCACGTCGATGGAAGGACGGCTGTACCGAACGGGCGCCTCGGTGGTAAGCGAGAAATAGTCGTCCTCGATGAGCAGGTGATAGTTGGCCGGCGCGATGTAAATGTGGCCCTGCTCGATCGGTTGCTTATCCTCGGTTTCCACGACCGTACGTCCAGTCCATTGCTGCAGAAGCTCCGCCAGGAGGCTCTCCGCGTCCTGACTCCGGTGCTGCACCACGACGATAGGAACCGCGAAGTCGTCGGGCAGGCCGCGCATCAGAACGGTGAGCGCGTCGAGCCCGCCCCAGGACGCGCCGACCACGATCAGATCGAAGAACACCCTACAGCACCTTCCGATAAATCTTTTCCCGCATGTTCAGCTCTTCGTAACAGTGCTCGTACCTGGAAAACTTGAGCGATTCCTTGGAGCCGAGCGCGAGCATCCCGAAGGTCGCGAGGCTGTCGTAAAAAAGACCGTGCACCTTGGCTTGCAGAGATTTGTCGAAATAGATGAGCACGTTACGGCACAGGATAACGTTGAACTCCGAAAACGATCCGTCCGTAACCAGATTGTGCTGGGAGAATACTACGTTCTTGAGCAGCGCCGGAGCGAACAAGGCCCCTTCGTACATCGCGGTATAGTATTCCGAGAAGGCGCGCTTCCCCCCGGCCTTGATGTAGTTGTCGGTGTACTCCTGCATTCGCTCGAGGGGAAAAATTCGCAGCTTGGCCTGCCGCAACACGTTGTCGTTGATGTCCGTAGCGTATATCCGGCACCGGTCATACAACCCCTCTTCCTTGAGGAGTATCGCCATCGAGAAGACTTCCTCGCCGGTGGAACAGCCCGCGTGCCAAATCCGCACGAACGGATATGTGCGAAGGAGGGGCACGATCTGCTCTCGGAAGGCGACATAGAACGTCGGATCCCGGAACATCGCTGTGACGTTGATCGACAGGTCTCGTAACAGCCTTTCCATGACGGCCGGGTCGTGGAGCACGGCATCCTGAAGCGAGCTCACGGAGCTCAGTTGCTCGGCCTCTATCCGCTTCCACAGCCGGCGTCGCAGCGACGAGTACGCGTACGCTCGAAAATCGAACCCGTAATGGCGAAACACTCCCTCGAGGAGCAGCTCGATCTCCAGCTTCTCGAGATCGTTCCTCCCGAGCGCGGCGGCGCCGGACTCGACTTCGCCTTCAGGCGTCAGCGATACAGCCACACGCGCATCAGCGAGAGGAGCTGCTCCGTATCAACCGGCTTCGTGATGTAGTCCGACGCTCCCGCGGCGATGCATTTCTCGCGATCGCCCTTCATCGCCTTCGCCGTGAGCGCGATGATCGGCAACGCCGCGAACTTGGGCTTCTCGCGTATCGCCGCCATCGTCTCATACCCGTCCATCTCCGGCATCATGACGTCCATGAGCACCAGATCCAGACTGGGATCCTTCTCGAGCGAGGTGATCGCGTCCCGTCCGTTCTCGGCGAAGCTGACCTCCATCCCGTGAGCTTCCAGCACGCTCGTCAGCGAGAAGATATTGCGCACGTCGTCGTCCACCACCAGCACGCGCTTTCCCCCCATCAGCGAGTCAGCGCTGTGCAGTCGCTCCAGCATAGCGCGCTTCGAATCGGGTAGCTTCGCCTCCACTCGATGCAGAAAGAGCGCGGTCTCGTCCAGCAGACGCTCGGGCGATTTTACGTCCTTTACGATGATCGTCTCCGCGTACTTGCGGAGCCGCGTGTCCTCTGCCGAAGTGAGCTCCTTGCCGGTGTAGATGATGATCGGCATGTCCTTCATCTCCGGATCCTGCTTGACGCGCTCGAGCAGATCGAACCCGCTCATGTCCCGCAGGCCGAGATCCACGACCATGCAATCGAATTTCTGCCTCGCCAGCTCCTCCAGCGCCGCCTCGGCGCTAGATACCGCCGTGATCGTGACATCCTCATCGTCGATCAGCTCGACCATGCTGTTTCGCTGTGCATCGTCGTCTTCGACGATCAGCAGATGCTTGTCGCGCTGGTCGATGAAGGTCGCGATGCGCCCAAAAGCGTCGTCTAGAGTGTCCTTGCTGACAGGCTTCTCCAGGTACGCGAGCGCGCCGGCCTTCAATCCCTGCTGCCTCCGCTCCACGCCCGAGATGATGTGCACGGGAATGTGGCGCGTGTCGGGGTTGTGCTTGAGGCGGTCGAGCACGCCCCACCCGTCGATGCCGCCGGGAAGATCTATGTCGAGCGTGATCGCGTCCGGACGATAATCGCTGACCGCCGTGAGTCCGTCGTTGCCGTCGAGCGCCACAATACCCTTGAAGCCCCGGTCACGCGCGATCCCCAGCAGGATCTTCGCGAATGCCGGATCGTTCTCTACGACTAGCACCACGCGGTCGCCTGGAGCGAGCTCGGCGCGATCGTCCGGGATCTCCTCCCTGGGCTCCCGGCTCGCCTGCCGGACCGCTGGCGCAGCGCCGCTGGAAGGCGAATGCGGAGGGCGGTGCGGCTGGTTTTCCGGTCGCCGCGGCGGCCGCTTGGCCGGCGGCTCTAGAACCGACGCTTCGTCCTGGAAGCTGTGCTCCGTGCCCGGCTCGGGATGGTATTTCTCCGGCAGGAAGAGCGTAAACGTGCTCCCCTTCCCTGCCTCGCTCTCGACCCGGATCTCTCCCCCGAGAATTCGCGCTATCTCCCTGCTGATCGAAAGTCCCAGGCCCGTGCCGCCGAATTTCCGGTTCGTCGTTCCATCCGCCTGCTGGAACGCCTCGAAGATCAGCCGCTGCTTGTCACGCGGAATACCGATTCCCGTGTCGGTGACCGTAAACGCGACGACGCTCGTGGCGGACTGCAGGCTCTGCGAGAGATACCGGCGTCCCGGCTCCGCTGGCCGGATCGAGAAAGTCACCTTGCCCTTCTCGGTGAACTTGATCGCGTTCGCGACCAGATTCTTTATCACCTGCTGCAACCGCTGGCCATCGGTGTACATGTATTGCGGGAGGCCGGACTTCACCTCCGTTTCGAGCACGAGATCTTTCTGCTCGGCGACCTGCCGGAAGTTGCGATCCACGAACGTCGTCACCTCCGCTAGCTCGATCTCGGTAGGACTGACATCCATCTTGCCGGCTTCGACCTTGGTGAGATCGAGCACGTCGTTGATCAGGATGAGCAGATCGCTTCCCGATGACAGAATCGTGTTGGCGAATTCGACCTGCT
>JACDCY010000102.1 GCA_013817305.1 Gemmatimonadaceae bacterium
CCCGGAGCGTCAGCGACCGCGCCCGATCGTTCCCGGCGCTCCGCGCCCGCGACCGGTCGCGAGCGGAAGCCCGTACGGAGCGCCGCGCCCGATCGCGTCGGCATCTCCCGGCGCTGGCACTCCGACACGCCGCGACGACCGGCCCGCAGCCGGCGGTCCGCGCACCGACGACCTGCGTGGTCGCGCCAAGCGCGGGAAGCGCGGCGCGGTAGATCAGCAGGCGGTTTCCGACAACATCTTCAAGACGATGACGGCCATTCGTGGCGCGCCGCCCCGCCGTGGCGGGGCGCGCCGTGCGGACGATGCGCTGTCGCGCGAGGAGATCGAGGCGCAGCGCAGCGCTGAGCAGGAGCGCGAGAAGAAGACGGTGCGCGTCAACGAGTTCATCAGCGTCAGCGAGCTCGCCGAGATCCTGAAGATCCCGCCGACGCAGATCGTCGGGTTCGCGCTGAAGAACCTTGGCTTCATGGTGACGATCAACCAGCGGCTCGATTTCGACCAGATCGAGCTCATCGCGAGCGAGTTCGGCTTCCGCGCCGTGCGCGAGGAAGAATTCGCCGCGGACACGAGCGACGTTCCCGCCGACAAGGCCGAAGACCTCAAGCATCGTCCGCCGGTCGTGACGATCATGGGCCACGTCGATCACGGCAAGACCTCGCTGCTCGATCACGTCCGCAAGGCGAACGTCGTCGCGGGCGAGGCAGGGGGGATCACGCAACACATCGGCGCGTACCACGTCTCGCTTCCGAGCGGCAAGGACATCACGTTCCTCGACACGCCGGGCCACGAAGCGTTCACCGCCATGCGCGCGCGCGGCGCGCAGGTGACGGACATAGTAGTGCTGGTGATCGCCGCGGACGATCAGGTCATGCCGCAGACGATCGAGGCCATCTCGCACGCCAAGAACGCGAACGTGCCGATGATCGTCGCGATCAACAAGGTCGATCTCCCGTCCGCCAACGTCCTCAAGGTCAAGCAGGATCTGCTGCAGCATGGCGTAGTGCTCGAGGAGTTCGGCGGCACGACGCTTTCCTCGGAGATTTCGGCCAAGACCGGGGCCGGGGTGGATGCTCTGCTCGAGCAGCTGCTCCTGCAGGCCGAGCTCCTGGAGTTGACGGCGAACCCCGAGCGGCCGGCGATCGGAGCCGTCATCGAAGCGTCGCTGGATGCCGGCAAGGGTCCTGTCGCGACGGTGCTCGTCTCGAGCGGGACACTGCGCGTCGGCGACGATTTCATCTGCGGGATGTTCAGCGGTCGCGTCCGCGCGCTGCTGGACGAGCGAGGCAAGGCCGTCAAGGCGGCGGGCCCGGCGATCCCCGTGCAGGTGCTCGGCATGACGGGTGTCTCGATGGCCGGCGATCAGTTCATCGTGGTCGAAGACGCGGTGGCATCGCGCGAGATCGCGCAGCGTCGTCAGCGGCTGGACCGCGAGGCGCGGAGCCGGCGGACGGCCAAGGGCGTCGTGTCGCTCGAGGAGTTCATGACGCAGACGTCCGGTGGCGAGAAGCGTACGCTGCGCATCGTCATCAAGGCCGATCAGGGCGGACCGGCGGAAGCGGTTGCCGACGCGCTCGGTCAGCTCTCCAACGAGGAAGTCTCGGTCGAGGTCATCCACCGCGGCGTTGGCACGATCAACGAGAGCGATATTCTGCTCGCGCGCGCGGCAGGCGCGATCATCGTCGGGTTCCATGTGCGGCCGGACAACAACGCCCGCGCGGCCGCCGAGCGGGAAGGGGTCGACATCAAGCTGTACAAGATCATCTACGAGGCCGTGGAGGACGTGCGGCTCGCGCTGGAAGGTCTGCTGCGGCCGGAGGAGCGCGAGGTCGTGTACGGCGAAGCGCACGTGCTGCAGCTGTTCCGTGTACCGAAGATCGGCGTCATTGCCGGCTGCTCGGTTCGCAGCGGCATCATCAACCGCCAGGGTCGCGTCCGGGTGATTCGCGACGGATCCGAAGCGTACGACGGGATCATCGGCTCGCTCCGGCACCTCAAGGACGACGTGCGCGAGGTTCGGTCCGGGTTCGAGTGCGGAATCGGAGTGGAAAATTTCCAGGATGTCAAAGTCGGCGACGTGATCGAGTGCTACCGGACGGAGCAGGTAGCGCGCACGCTCACGCCGGCCGCATCTGCGTAACACGAGGCGCGCGGATCGCGTTTCCGAGGCGATCCGGGAGGTTGTCGCGACCTTCCTCGCCGAAGGTGGCGGCGCGAAGGATCCTCGGATAACCGGCCTCGTGACGGTCACGGGCGTGGACATCACGTCCGATCTCCGCCACGCGAAGGTGTTCGTGAGCGTGCTCGGGACAGAGACCGAGAAAGCAGCCACGTTCGACGGCCTGAACAGCGTTGCCGGGCATCTGCGCTCGCAGATCGCGAAGGCGCTGCAGCTGCGCGTCGCTCCGCAGATCACCTTCAAGGTGGACGAAAGCGTCGCGCACGCCGCGCGCATCGAATCGCTGCTCGAGCAGATCAAGCACGACACGCCCGCGCGGGCCGACGATGAAGAGCGACAGCCCTGAAGGACTCCTGCTCGTGGACAAGCACGCGGGCATTACGTCGCACGACGTCGTGGACGCGGTGCGCCGCGCGTACGGCGAGCGGAGCGTGGGACATCTGGGGACGCTCGACCCGTTCGCCACCGGTCTGCTCGTAGTGCTCGTGGGCCGCGCGACGCGGCTCGCGACATTTCTCGACATAGAGCCCAAGGTCTACGAAGCCGTGATCACGTTCTGCGCCGAGACGGATACGGATGACGCGACGGGCGAGATCACGCGTTCCACAGGGCAGCCATCGGAGCCGGACGTGCGCGCGGCCATCACCACTCTAACAGGGGATATCCTGCAGGTGCCGCCGGCGTACTCTGCCAAAAAGATTGGGGGAAAGCGCGCGTATGCCGCGGCACGGGCCGGCGAGGCGCTCGATCTCGAGCCTGCGCCCGTCACCGTTCACGGTTGGGACGTCGGCGCTTTTACCGGCGCCAACCTCGCCGCGACGATCACGTGCGGCGGCGGCACGTACATCAGAGCGCTTGCCCGCGACCTCGGCCGCCTGTCGGGGAGCGCCGCGCACCTGTCGTCGCTCCGCCGGACTCGCGTCGGACGGTTCGATGTCGGCGACGCGGTACCCGCCGCGGATCTGGGTGCCGCGCCGCCTCCGCTCAAGAAACTCGAGGTTGCCGTTGCGCCGGCCTGACGCCCAGGGCACGGAATCAGCGCTGCCTCCCACCGTGACCGCCACGGTCGTCACCGTTGGCACGTTCGACGGGATGCATCGCGGGCACCGCGACGTGGTACAGCGCCTGGTCGACCGCGCGACTGCAGCAGGCCTCCCAAGCCTTCTGGTGACCTTCGATCCGCATCCGCTCGAAGTCGTGAATCCCGCCGCTGCTCCGCTGCTCCTCACCGTGCGCGAGGAAAAGATCGAGATTCTGGCTGAGACGGGGCTAGACTACGTCGCAGTGCTCCCGTTCACGCGGCGGCTGGCGGACTACTCCGCAGAGGAGTTCGTGGAGCTGGTGCTACGAAAAAGATTCCGGATGCGTGAGCTCCTGATCGGATACGACCACGGCTTCGGCCGCTCGCGCGCGGGCGACGTGGGTGTGCTCAGGTCGCTCGGCAAGCGCGACGGATTCGAAGTAGAAGTCGTGGAGGCGGTCGAAGCTCCGGACGGGCACAGCATCTCATCGACGGCGATTCGACGGTCGGTCGCGGGCGGGGATCTCGATAAAGCCGCCGACTCCCTGGGTCGCCTTTACTCCGTAGGGGGACGCGTAACGCGGGGGGACCAGCGTGGCCGCAAGCTGGGATTTCCGACCGTCAACCTCGCTCCGCCCCTTCGGAAGCTACTCCCGCCGGAGGGTGTTTACGCGGCAAGGGTGCAGACGCCGCGCGGGACCTTTGGCGCCATGGTCAACCTCGGCCCGAGGCCGACCTTTGGAGACTCCAGCGTGGGCATCGAGGCCTATCTGTTCGACACTGATGTGAACCTGTACGACGCGCACGTCCGCCTGGAGTTTCTCACCCGGCTGCGCGACACGCGCAAGTTTCCGGACGCGGCCGCGCTCGTCGAGCAGATCAAGCGGGATGAAGCTGCGGCGCGATCTGCGTTGACTGTCCTCTCGGTGGCCGGTAACGTTCGCACTGCTCAAAACGCCACCGGGACCATGCGTCCCCGGAGCGTCACCTCAATCAGCTCCTCACAATGAAGTTGAAGCATAGAATCGCAATCATTTTGGCGCTCGTCGTCGGCTCGCTCTGGACGCTGTATCCGCGCACGGTGGTTGAGCGCGTCAAGCGCGACGGCGTGTTCCATTATGACACCGTCAAGCGGGTTCCGCTCAAGCGCGGTCTCGATCTCGTGGGCGGCATCCACATGGCGCTCGAGATAGACGAGTCCAAAGTCGTCGTTCCGGACAAGGCGGCCGCGCTCACGAACGCGTTGACGGTTCTGCGCAACCGCGTGGACGAGTTCGGCGTGGCCGAGCCGGTGGTGCAGCAGGTGGGTGAAGACCGCATCATCGTCGAGCTTCCAGGGATCGACGATCCCGTGCGCGCGCAGGACATCGTGCAGAAGTCGGCGTTTCTGGAGTTCCAGATCACTGACGAGACGGACGCGCTGACCAAGGCGCTACCGCGGCTCGACGGGATCATCAGGTCGCGTGGCCTCGGACTCGCTCCCGGCGCGCGCGCCGACACGGCCGCCCGCGCGCCCGCCCCGGGCCTGGGTTCGTTGCTGCAGCGCGACACTTCGGATACGGCGCGCGTCGCGGCCGACACCGGCGCGCGCGACACGGCGGTAGCTGCGGCTGGAGGACCGGGCGCGCTCTCGAGACTGCTCCAGCAGGGCACGATCCCCGGAGAGTTCATGGTCTCCGCCGAGAACGTCGGAGCGGTGGAGCACTACCTCTCGCTACCGGACGTCCAGGCGGCGCTGCCGCCCGGCAAAGTGGTGCGATGGAGCAGTGATTCGACGGTGGTCGCAAACAGTGTGTACCGCGCGTTGTACGTGCTCGACGCGCGGCCGATCATCACTGGGCAGTACATCCAGGATGCGCAGCCGAACCAGGATCCGCTCGAAGGCACGCTCGTCACATTCGAGTTGAACAACGAAGGCGGCCGGCAGTTCCGGCGAGAGACCGGCCGTCATATTCAGGATTACATGGCGATCGTCCTCGACCAGCGCGTCATGGGGCGGCCGCCGGTCATCCAGAGCGCGATCGGCACGCGCGGTCAGATAACCATGGGCGGACAGGATCTGGCCTCCGCGCAGGATCTGGCGCTCGTGCTTCGGGCGGGCGCGCTGCCGGTTCCGCTCAAGATCGTGGAGTCGGGAACGATCGGTGCGAGCCTGGGCCAGGACGCGGTGGAGCAGGGCGTTCGGGCCGGGATCCTCGGACTCACCCTCGTAATTCTCATTATGGTGGTTTACTACAAGCTCTCCGGCGTGTTCGCAGTCGGGGGATTGATGGTGTACGCGCTGATCACGTTGGCAGTGCTGGCGCAGTTTGGCGCTGTGCTCACCCTGCCGGGCCTCGCGGGCTTCGTCCTGTCCATCGGCATGGCGCTGGACGCGAATTTCCTGATCTTCGAGCGAACCCGCGAGGAGATGGATGCCGGCAAGACGTCGCGCGCCGCGATCGACGAAGGATTCGAGCACGCGTGGAGCGCCATCATCGATACGCACGTCACCACCGCGCTGACCGCGGCGATTCTCTATCAGTTCGGTACGGGGCCAGTACAGGGCTTCGCCGTAGCGCTGCTCGCCGGTATCGCTGCTTCTCTCGTAAGCGCCATCTTCGTGGTGCGGACGTTCTTCCTCATCTGGCTACACCGTACCGGCGGAACCAAGCCGGTCAGCATCTAAGGGACCCATGCTTCGCGTACTGCACAACACCAACATCGACTTCATCCGCCTCTGGCGGATCTCCACGGCGTTCTCGCTGCTGGTGATCCTGCCGGGGCTGATCTGGATCCTCGTGAGCGGATTTCATTACAGCATCGAGTTCACCGGCGGCACGCTGAAGCGGATCGAGTTCCGCGATCCGGCGCCGAGCGTCGGTGACGTGCGCGCCGCGCTGGCGGCCGGCGGACT
>JACDCY010000103.1 GCA_013817305.1 Gemmatimonadaceae bacterium
AGTCGCGCGGGAGAACGTCGAGCAGCGCAGCACGCTGATACCTCGCGACTGCGGCGCCCGCTACGAGTACGAGCGTCGCCAGCGGAAGCACGATGTGGTGAGCGCGGTCGAGCAGCCGCGCGCCCGTGCCGAGGTACGGATACTGGACCGCGTCGACCATCCCTCCGACGGGGAATATCGGAAGCCAGTAGCTGAACACGAGCAGCAGCAGCAGTCCCAGCCAGAAGTCGGGCATCGAAAGCAGCAGCAGCGAGGCTCCGCCGGTCGCGCGGTCGAACGCCCGTCCCGGCCTGCGCGCCTGCGCGAGCGCAAGCGCCACGCCTCCGGCAAAGCTCAGGACGAGAGCCAGTCCCACCAGCAGGAGCGTGCGGGGGAGGGCAGCGCCGAGCACCGCGCCGACCGGCTGCTGCCGGGAGAACGACCATCCCATGTCTCCCGCTGCGAGCCGCGCGAGATACCGGCCGTACTGCACGGGGAGCGGCTGGTCGAGTCCGTACGTTGCGCGCCAGCCCGCGCGCACGTCCTCGGTGACGTTGGGATTGTCGAGCGACGCGGCGAACGGATCGCCGGGCGCGGCGTGGATCAGAACGAATACGAGCGTTGCGACCGCGGCGACTACGACGAGCGTATGGACAGCGCGGCGCAGCAGGAGCGCGATCACGTTACTGCGTCGGAGCCGGTCCGGTATTGTCGCGCGGAAGTCTTGCGGCCGGGTCTATGGTCCAGTCGGCGAGATTCGCCCACCATGCATCGCGGCGCAGCCCCACCGATCTGATGCGGCTGTGGAGTGCGAGCGTGGAGAGCGGTTCGTACAGCCACACCGCCGGCGCGTCGGCGATGATCACCTCGTACGCGCGGCGCATGTGCGCGTTCGCCTTAGCGGGGTCCATCGTCATGAGCGCGCTGTCCACGTGCAGGTCAAACTCCGCGCTCTCGTACGAGCCGAAGTTGGTGCCGCCGGGCCCGCGGGATCCCGCCGTGCCCCACGTCTGGCGGATGCCTGGCGCGGGATCCAGCCGCCATCCGCCGAGTGCGGCGTCGAACGAGCGGTCTTTCATGCGCGTCAGGAAGGCCGCGTTGTCCACCGATTCTATCTCCACCTTCGCGCCGATCCGGCGGAGTTGCTCCTGGATCAGCACGGACATCCGGCTGCGGTTCCTGCTCGAGGTCGGCGCTACGAGCGAGAGCGTGAGCGGCCGTCCGCCGCGCGCGCGCATGCCGTTCGCCCCGCGCCGCCAGCCGAGCGAGTCGAGAATCCGGTTCGCTCCAGCCGTGTCGTACGGGATCTGCGGCAGGGTCCCGGTCGTTCCGACGTAGCCACGCACCGCAGGCCCGAGGGCGACCAGAGCTAGCGTGTCGAAAACGTTCCGCACGAGCGATTCGCGATCGAGCGCCATCGAGAGAGCGACTCGCGTCTGCCGGTCGCCCAGAATCGGATGCGGTGCAGATCTCCGTTGAGGCGAGCGGAGGTTGAACTGGAGGAAGCCGTATTCCAGCCCCGGGTACGTCACGAGACGGAGCGCGGGATTCTTCTGGATCTCCGTGATCATCTCCGGCCGCACCGCGTCGAAAACGTCGGCTTCACCGGCGAGGAGCTTGGTGGAAGCGGTCGTGAAGTCGGGGGAGACGGTCCAGATCACGCGGTCGAGCTTCGCGCGTCCCGCATAGTTGCCGGTGTCGGAGACTACCTCGAGCGAGACCGTGGGCTCCCAGCGGGCGAACCGGAAGCGCCCGCTCCCGACCGGGGATTTCGCGAACGGACTCGCGCGGAGCTGGCTGCGCGGCGCGCTTCCCAGCAGGTGCTCGGGAACGATCGCCAGGTTGTACACGGCGTCGAAGAACTGTCGCGGAGATCTGGCCTTGAACCAGAAGACTGCCGTGAGCGAGTCCGGCGCGGTCACCGAGTCGATGTTGGCGAGGAGCGCGGCGAGGGGAGCGGCGACTTCGGGATCCTGGAAGAGCTGGTGCGTGAACCGCACGTCGCGCGCGGTCACCGGTTTGCCGTCGTGCCATCTCGCGCGCGGATTCAGCGCGAAGGAGATGCTCAGCGAATCAGCGCTCCAGGTCCAACGCTCGGCGAGTCGCGGCCTGAAGCCGTGGTCGCCGGTCGTGTTGAGCGAATCGCCGATTTCGGCGAGCCGGTCGAAAATCAGATCGGTGACCTGCCGCCCCTGCACCCCCGACACGAGCGGCGGGATGAGCGCGTCCACGTCGGCTGCGACGGCGATGACGACCGTGCCTCCCGAGGCGGCGGCGGTTTCGGCGGATTCGTCCGCTTTCTCGCACGCGCTCAGGAGGAGGAGGTACGACACAAGGCAGAGCTGAATGCTTCCGGCACTCGATTTCATGCGCAGAAGATTGTGCGTCACCGCCTCCATGTCCATTCCGGATTCTCGAATGTCGGGATGTGGAGCCGCATCGAGTCCTCAGTTGCCTCGAGCGTGAGCGGCTCGCATCTCACACCATCCTCCGCCATGACCGCGCCCAGCGACTCGTACAGTTCGCGCGGCTGCGGCGCGCGCCCGAGGGCGGCGTGCAACGTGGCCGGTTGCGACGGCCGCGCTGCTCCCGATAGCGCGGATATCGCGGACTGATCGTCCTCCACCAGCACCGACCCGTGCTGCAGCATCGAGCCGGCCTCGCGGTACTGCGCGCTCCCGACGAGCTTGCGTCCGCCGGCCGTGATCTCCCCGGCCGTCGCCGACGCGAAGCATGGCTTCGCGTCGGGAGCGGGGGCCCGCCCCGCCGGCGCGGCGATTTCCGCCGGTACTCCCATCGCTCTCAGCGCGCGCACGAGCAGCGCGTTTATCCACGAGTACTCGTCGGCAATGGAGCCGGCGGCATCGACCGGCGCGGTCACGCTGTAGGTGATCTCGCGGTGGTGCAGAATCGCGCGGCCCCCCGTCGGGCGCCGCACGACGTCGATCCCGGCCTGCGCGAGCCGGGTCGGATCGTACCCGGCGGTCTTCTGGTTTCGCCCGAAGGAGAGCGTGGGGGCCGTCCACGAGTAGACGCGGACCACCGCTTCGCCCGTGGCCCGCGCGCGCTCCATCAGCGCCACGTCGCACGCCATGTTCTCGGCGCCGGTGAGCGGAGGCGATAGCAGCGTGCGCCAGGACGAGCCGCGAATGCGCCCGGCCCCGGCGCCCGGCGCAGGGTTCAGCGTTTTCAGCATAGGGACTGAATGGTACCGGTAGCGAGCCGTTGCGCGCGAGGCCGGCCCGAGCGGGGCTAAGGGGAATCCAAGTAGCGGGCGGACCGGTAACGGGTTACGGGGTAGCCGGTGAGAGGGCGGCAGCATCAATTGGGTAGTTTTAACGGGCCAGCTGGTAACCCGTTACCGGTCCGCCCGCTACCTGGATTCCCCTTAGCAACACCCTGAAGCCAAAGAGCACCGCCTTCAAGCCCGAATGACTACCAAAACCAAAACTCGCTCTCTTCCAGCCTCCGACAGCTTCGTTCGCCGCCACGTCGGCCCGAGCGAGGCGGACGCCGCGAAGATGCTCGACACGCTCGGCTACGAATCGCTCGACGCTCTCATAGATGCCACGATACCCCGCGACATCCGCGCCCGGGCTCCGCTCGCGATCGCCTCCGGCATGAGCGAATACGAGGCTCTGGCAGGAATGCGCGCGCTGGCCGCGCGGAACCGGGTGTTCCGGTCGTATCTCGGGCTCGGCTACCACGACTGCATCACGCCGCCGGTCATCCAGCGCAACATTCTGGAGAATCCCGCCTGGTACACGGCGTACACGCCGTACCAGGCCGAGATAGCGCAGGGCCGATTGGAGGCGCTGCTGAACTTTCAGACCATGGTCGTGGATCTCACCGGCCTGCACATCGCCAACGCATCGCTGCTGGACGAAGCGACAGCAGCGGCCGAAGCCATGGCCATGAGCTACGGGGTGGTGGGGAAGCCCGGCAAGGAAGTCTTCTTCATATCGTCGGAGTGCCACCCGCAGACAATCGACGTGATCCAGACACGCGCGGGTGCGCGGGGGATCGCGGTAGAGGTCGGCGACTTCAGGACGTTCAAGCCCGGGCCGGAAGTGTTCGGTGTGCTGGTGCAGTATCCCGCGACCGACGGCGCCGTGCACGACTACAAGGCGCTGTGCGAGCGCGCGCACGTCGCGAATGCATTGGTGACCGTCGCTGCTGACCTGCTTAGTCTGGTGCTGCTCACGCCGCCGGGTGAATGGGGCGCGGACATAGTAGTCGGGAACACGCAGCGGTTCGGCGTGCCGCTCGGCTACGGCGGTCCGCACGCCGCGTTCTTCGCCACGCGCGACGAGTACAAGCGGCAGATACCGGGGCGGATCATCGGCGTGTCGCGCGACGCGGACGGAAACCCCGCACTGCGCATGGCGCTCCAGACACGCGAGCAGCACATCCGGCGCGAGAAGGCGACGTCCAACATCTGCACCGCGCAGGTCCTGCTCGCGGTGGTCGCGGGGATGTACGCCGTGTATCACGGCGCCGAGGGGCTGACGCGCATCGCAACGCGGGTGCACGGGTTCGCCGCGCTGCTCGCAGCGGGCGTGAAGCGTCTGGGTCACACGGTGGCGCACGAGGATTTCTTCGACACGGTGCGCATCGAGCTGTCGGGCGGTGCGGAAGGGATCATCGCGGCCGCGGCCGATCGCGGCATCAACGTCCGCCACCTGGGGGGCGCTTCTGTTGTGGTGGCGCTGGACGAGACCGTTTCGGCGACGGACGTGGAGGAGCTGCTCGAATTGTTCGGCGGGGGCGAGCGGCCGGCGTTCACGCTGGACGAGCTGATGGACGATGCCGACACGCGATACGACGAGCGGTTCAAGCGCGCGACGCCGTTCCTGACGCATCCGGTGTTCAACACGCATCGGTCCGAGACCGAGCTGCTGCGGTACATGCACCTGCTCGAGTCGCGCGACCTGTCGCTCGTGCATTCGATGATTCCGCTCGGCTCGTGCACGATGAAGCTAAATGCCACCGCCGAGATGATGCCGATCACCTGGCCCGGCTTCGGGAAGATCCACCCGTTCGCGCCGGTGGAGCAGGCGCAAGGTTACGCCGAGCTTTTCCGGCAGTTGGAGTCAGCGCTGGCCGAGATCACCGGCTTCGCGGCCGTATCGCTGCAGCCCAACGCGGGCTCGCAGGGTGAGTACGCCGGATTGCTGACCATTCGCGCGTATCATGAAGCGCGTGGCGATACGCATCGCGACGTGTGTCTCATCCCGCAGTCCGCGCATGGAACCAATCCCGCGAGCGCGGTGATGGCGGGGATGAAGGTCGTGGTGGTGAAGACCGACAGGCACGGCAACGTGGACGTGGACGACCTGCGCGAGAAGGCGGCTGCGCACGCCGCCAACCTCGGCGCGCTGATGATCACCTATCCGTCCACGCACGGCGTGTTCGAGGGCGGCGTGATCGAGATCTGCCGGATCGTGCACGAGCATGGCGGGCAGGTGTACATGGACGGCGCCAACATGAACGCGATGGTGGGCCTGTGCCGGCCCGGCGACTTCGGCGCCGACGTTTGTCACCTCAACCTGCACAAGACGTTCTGCATTCCGCACGGCGGCGGCGGACCCGGCATGGGTCCCATCGGAGTCGCGCAGCATCTCGCGGAGTTTCTGCCCGGCCATCCGGTGGTGTCACCGCACGGCTCGCGCAACGGCGCCGTGTCGGCCGCGCCGTGGGGTAGCGCCAGCATTCTTCCGATCTCGCTGGCGTACATCCAGATGATGGGCGGGGAAGGGCTGACGCACGCGACCAAGGTCGCCATCCTCAACGCGAACTACATCGCGCGCAAGCTGGAGCCGCACTACCCCGTGCTGTACAAGGCCATCAACGGAACCGTCGCGCACGAATGCATCCTGGACACGCGCGTGGCGAAGGGCGCGTCGGGGGTGGAAGTGGAGGACATCGCCAAGCGGCTCATGGATTACGGCTTCCACGCGCCGACCGTGTCATTCCCCGTGGCGGGGACGCTGATGATCGAGCCGACGGAGAGCGAGTCGCTCGCCGAG
>JACDCY010000104.1 GCA_013817305.1 Gemmatimonadaceae bacterium
GCCGCGTGAACTTCTCGGTGGCCGAGACGCGCGTCGGCCAGCGCACGGACTACGACAGGTTGACGCTCACGGTCGAGACCAACGGCACGATCACGCCGGAGGAGGCCGTCAGCTATGCGGCCGCTCTCGCGCAGACGCACTTCCAGTACTTCGCCAGCTTCGGCACACACATCTCCGCGCCTGTCGGCGGCGGCGGTGAAGTCGCGACCGGTGACGGCGCGCGCCTGGCGGAGCTGTTCACCACCCCGATCGACGACCTCGAGCTCAGCGTTCGCTCGGTGAACTCGCTCAAGAACTCGAATGTAAAAACGCTCGGTGACCTGGTTCGCCAGACCGAGAGCCAGATCCTGCAGGTCAAGAACTTCGGAAAGAAGTCGCTCAACGAAATCGCGGATCTCCTCGAGCGCGAGAGCCTGAACTTCGGCATGCGCTACGAAGAGTCGGCCGAGGGCGTGCGGATCACCGATCAGGGCACGCCGCCGAACCGCGCCGCGGTTCCGGTCTCGGGCGACGACGAAGACGATCTACTGTGACACGCTGCCGGCTTCCAGCCAACAGCCAATAGCCAACAGCCAATAGCGAATTAAATGCGTCATAGAAAAGCAGGCCGGAAACTCCGGAGAACCAGTGAGCAGCAGGTCGCGCTGATGCGAAGTCTCGCGTCTTCGCTGATCGAGCGTGGCTCGATCGAGACGACCGAAGCCAAGGCGAAGGAGCTGCGGCCGTACGTCGAGAAGCTGATCACCAAGGCCAAGACCGGCACGCTGCATTCGCGGCGGCTGGCGGGAAGAGAGATTCATAAGCGCGAGGTCGCGGACAAGCTGTTCGCCGACGTCGGGCCGATGTTCGCTACGCGGCAGGGTGGCTACACCCGCATCCTGAAGACCGGCCACCGGAAGGGTGACGGCGCGGAGATGGCGCGGATCGAGCTGATCGGTACGCAGGCTGGCAAGGCACCTGAGGCCAAAACCGCCAAGCCCGCCAACGCCGCCAAGCCCGCGAAGGCTGAGAAGGCTGAGAAGGCCGAGAAGGCTGAGAAGTCGAAGGCTGTAGCCGGGAGCAAGAAATGAGACCCCAGAAGATCGACCGTAGCCGCTGTTACATCTGCGACAAGGGTGTTGCCTTCGGGAACAACGTGTCCCACGCCAACAATCGCACGCGGAGAACGTGGAAGCCGAATCTCCAGGTAGCGCGCATCCTGATCGAGGGCAAGACGACGCGCGTCAAGGTCTGCACCCGCTGCATGGCGGCGGGGAAAGTAAAACGCGCGCCTCGGGGCGCGGCGGTCGCCTGAACGTCCGCCTCTCGGCAGATCGGGTAAAAGAGGGGCGCCTTCAGGGCTCCCCTTTTTTGTGCGCGCTGCAGGGATCGCGCGCGTGGCGTCGGCGTTGGGTCGGGTATCCCCTGCCGGCCCTACGCTCGCAAACTGCGCGAGCTAAGACGGGCCTGCACGGGACACCCGACCCAACGCCGACGCCCCCCCAGGTCGGGCGCGAGGTAAAATAGACCGATGCCTAAGCGCACCGACCTGCGGCGCATCCTCATCGTCGGCTCCGGCCCGATCGTAATCGGGCAGGGCGCCGAGTTTGACTATTCGGGAACGCAGGCGGTGAAGGCGCTCAAGGAGGAGGGTTACGAGGTTGTTCTCGTGAACTCCAATCCTGCCACGATCATGACCGATCCGGAGTTCGCGGACCGGACGTACATCGAGCCGGTGACCGCTGAATTCGTGGCGCTCGTGATCGAAAAAGAGCGGCCCGACGCGCTTTTGCCAACCATGGGCGGCCAGACGGCGCTCAACGTTGCGATGCAGCTCTCGCAGAACGGGGTGCTCGAGAAATTCGGCGTAGAGCTCATCGGCGCTGACGCGAGAGCCATCGCGATGGCTGAGGACCGCGGCGAATTTGGCGAGGCCATGCGCAGGATCGGACTGGCGGTGCCGCAAGGCGCCATCGCGCATACGCTCGATGACGCGTTCGAGGCAGCGGAGCGCACCGGCTTCCCGTCGATCATCCGCCCCGCATTCACCCTCGGCGGGAGCGGCGGCGGGATCGCTTACAACCGGGAAGAGTTCGAGGCGATCGTGCGCCGCGGGCTGGACCTGTCGCCGGTGAGCCAGGTGCTGATCGAGCGGAGCGTTATCGGGTGGAAGGAGTTTGAGCTCGAGGTGATGCGCGACGTGGACGACAACGTCGTGATCGTCTGCTCGATCGAGAACATCGACCCGATGGGCGTGCATACCGGCGATTCGATCACGGTCGCGCCGGCGATGACGTTGACGGACCGCGAGTACCAGACGATGCGCGACGCGGCCGTAGCGATCATCCGGGAGATTGGTGTCGCGGCCGGCGGGTGCAACATTCAGTTCGCGGTCAATCCGGCTGACGGTGAGATGCTCGTGATCGAGATGAACCCGCGCGTGTCCCGGTCGTCGGCGCTGGCTTCCAAGGCGACCGGATTTCCGATCGCCCGCATCGGGGCCAAGCTCGCGGTGGGGTACCGCCTGGACGAGATCCCGAACGACATCACGCGGACCACTCCGGCCTCGTTCGAGCCCGTGCTCGACTACGTCGTAGTGAAATGTCCGCGCTTCGCGTTCGAGAAGTTCGTTTCGGCCGATCCGCGCCTCACCACCCAGATGAAGTCGGTGGGCGAGTCGATGGCCATCGGCCGCACCTTCAAGGAAGCGCTGCAAAAAGGGCTTCGCGCGCTGGAGACGGGCCGCACTGGCTGGGAGATCGGGAAATCATTGGCCGACGACCGGATCGCGGACGACACCGACGAGGCACTGCGCGGGGCGCTGCGTCAGCCAACGCCCGAGCGAATCTTTCAGATCAAGCGTGCGCTGATCGACGGTTTCTCGGTGGATGAGCTGCACGAGATCACCGGCGTGGACCCCTGGTTCCTGACGCAGATGGCGGAGCTGGTAGAAGCGGAGAAGGCTTTCGAGAGCGTTACGACGCCAGCGGCCGACGATATCCGCCGGATGAAGCGGATGGGTTTTTCCGACGCGCAGCTGGCGCGCGTGCGCGGCACGACCGAGGCCGAGCTCCGCGCCGCGCGCTGGGCGTTCGGGGTGCGACCGGTCTACAAGATGGTTGATACTTGCGCGGGCGAGTTTCCCTCCGCGACGCCGTACCTATACAGCACGTACGACGACGAGAGCGAAGCGCCTCGGTCCGGCCGGCGCTCGATAGTCATCCTCGGCAGCGGCCCGAACCGCATTGGCCAGGGTGTGGAGTTCGATTACTGCTGCGTGCGGGCCGCGCTGGCTCTCCGGGAGCAGGGGATCGAGACGATCATGATCAACTCGAATCCCGAGACTGTCTCAACCGACTTCGACATATCGGACAAGCTTTACTTCGAGCCGCTGACGCTCGAGGACGTGCTCGAGATCGTGGACCGCGAGCAGCCCGAGGGCGTCATCGTCCAGCTTGGCGGCCAGACGCCGCTCAAGCTCACGCGTCCCCTCGAGGCGGCCGGCGTGAAGATTCTGGGCACGTCACCAGATTCGATCGATATCGCCGAGGACCGGCGGAGGTTCGATGCGATCGCGCGGGAGTTGGGATTGCAGCAGCCGCCCAACGGGACCGCGACGAGCGTCGCGGAGGCCGTCGAGATCGCGGCTCGGATCGGTTACCCGGTGCTCGTGCGACCTTCGTACGTGCTGGGCGGGCGCGCGATGGAGATCGTCTATGACGAGGCCTCGCTGCGGGGTTACTTCGACCGGGCCGTCCGCGTATCCGAGGAGCGGCCCGTTCTGATCGATCTCTTTCTCGAGGACGCGTTCGAGGCGGACGTCGACGCAGTCAGCGACGGGACGCGCGTGGTCATAGGAGGCATCATGCAGCACATCGAGGACGCCGGCATTCATTCCGGCGATTCGGCATGCGTGCTCCCGCCCTATCTGATCGGGGAAGCCGACCTGGACACGATGCGCGAGCAAACCGTGGCCCTCGCCATGGCGCTGGGTGTCGTGGGGTTGATCAACGTGCAGTTCGCGATTCGCGGCGGGACCGTATACGTGCTCGAGGTGAACCCGCGTGGCAGCAGGACGATACCATTCGTATCCAAGACGATCGGGGTGCCGCTGGCCTCGATCGCGGCGCGCGCGATTGCCGGGGAGACCCTGGACCAGATCGGCTGCTACGAGGAGATCGTCCCGCCGTACGTCGCCGTGAAGGAAGCCGTCTTTCCATTCGCCAAGTTCCGCGAGTTCGACCCCATACTCGGCCCGGAGATGCGCTCGACGGGCGAGGTCATGGGCGTGGCGAATTCGTTCGGCGCCGCATTCGCCAAGGCGCAGCTCGCCGCGGACAACGAGCTCCCGACGGGCGGCACCATGTTCCTGACCGTGAACGACTCTGACAAAGTTGGCGTTACGCCGATCGCTCGCCGCTTTCACGAGATGGGTTTCGAGCTTACCGCCACCGACGGCACCGCGCGGCACTTGAGGAAGCGGGGCATACCGTGCCGGGAAGTATTCAAGGTGCACGAAGGACGTCCGCACGCGATCGACCTCATCGTGAACGGCGAGGTACAGCTGCTGATCAACACGCCGTTCGGCAAGCACGCGCAGCGCGACGATTACACGATTCGCCAGGCGGCGATCGCGCACCACGTGCCGTATACGACGACGCTGTCCGCCGCGAACGCCGCCTGTGACGCGATCCTTTCGCTGCGCTCGCGGGTGCCCGAAGTCAGATCGCTGCAGGAATGGCATGCTCTGATCCCCGCGCCGGTGACGGCCTGATGGGCGCTCCCGTGATCCACGAGTCCGCGTACGTCGATGCCGGCGCCGAGATCGGAGCGGACACCAAGGTGTGGCATTTCTGTCACGTGATGCCGGGCGCGGTGATTGGCGAACGCTGCTCGCTCGGACAGAACGTGGTGGTGATGAGCGGCGTGAAGATCGGCAACAACGTGAAGATCCAGAACAACGTCTCGGTGTACGAGGGCGTGGAGCTGGAGGACGACGTTTTCTGCGGGCCGTCGATGGTGTTCACCAACGTGATCAACCCGCGGAGTCACGTGCCGCGCAAGGACGAGTACCGCAAGACCCTGGTGAAGCGGGGCGCCAGCATCGGCGCGAACGCCACGGTGGTTTGCGGGGTGACGCTGGGCGAGTTCTGTTTTGTAGGGGCCGGCGCGGTCGTGACCGCGGACGTGCAGCCGTACGCGATGGTCATCGGGGTCCCGGCGCGGCGTACCGGCTGGGTGTGCCGGTGCGGCGTCCAGCTGCTCGCGGGCGATGCGCCCGAGTGTCAGGAATGCGGATCGAAGTACGAGTTGCACGCCGACAGGCTGACCGCGGCGTGACCGTCGCCGATTTCAGGATCGCGCTGGTCGGATGTGGCCGGATCAGCGCCAATCATTGCGACGCGATCCGGAAGGTGGACGGGCTGAGGCTCGTCGCGGTTTGCGACTCGATCGAGGAGCGCGCCCGCGCCGCGAGTGAAGCTGAAGGCGTCCCTTGGTTCACTTCGATCGAGCCGATGCTGGCGGGCGTAGAGTGTGACGTCGTGGTCATCGCGACGCCGTCAGGCCTGCATCCCGAGCACGGCGTCGTCGCAGCCAAGGCGGGGAAGCACGTGATTACAGAGAAGCCCATGGCGATCTCGCTGGCCGGAGCCGACGAGCTCGTCCGCGCCTGCGACGAGGCCGGGGTCCAGCTGTTCGTGGTGAAGCAGAACCGGTTGAACCCGCCCGTACAGCTGCTCAAGCGCGCGATAGACAAGGGCAGGTTCGGCCGGATATATCTGATCAACACGACGGTGCGCTGGAGCCGGCCGCAGGAGTATTACGACCAAGCCCCGTGGCGCGGGACGTGGAAGTACGACGGCGGCGCGATCATGAACCAGGCTTCACACTATGTCGATCTGGTGCAGTGGCTCGGTGGCTCCATCGAGAGCGTTGTGGGGAAGACCGCGACAATGG
>JACDCY010000105.1 GCA_013817305.1 Gemmatimonadaceae bacterium
ACTCGACCAACGGAAAATGGAATGGCGCCGCGCGCTTCGAGCGCGCGCTATCCGGGGGCCGAAACGTTTATGCGCTCGTCGAATACTCGCACACCAGGGACTACGACGACGAGCATCCGGGGCTCCCGTCCAGCTCGCTGCTTGCGGAGGGTTCGTTCGATTTCCCCCGCGCGATGACAGTCGCGCTGCGAATTGAGCGGACCGATCGCCTGGAGGAAGAGCGTCTCGCCGATCCATTCCGTTCGCCGCGCCCGCATTACGACGCTCATCAGCTCGGTGCAACGCGTTTTGTAAGCGCAGCGGTCAATGTCGCCTCGGTCAAGCACGCACTGGTGCGTCCGTTCATCGAGGTCTCCCGATTGCACGCATCTCCCCGGCCTGGCCCGTCTTTTTTCGAGCCGGCGGAATTTTATGGGTCGCGGGGGGCATGGAGCTTCTCGGCGGGCGCGCGCGTCGGGTTCGGTCATATGCGGCAAATGGGTCGCTACGGTCCGGCCGCTCGCTCTACTACTCCAGGTCAACACATGACAGGCCACGAACATGAGTAAATCAACCCGCATCGCGCTCGTTGTTGCCGCGCTTGGCTCGCTTGCGTGCTCCGACGATTACGCCGTGGATGTTCCATTCGAGCCGGTTCCTGCGTCGGCGGTCGTTCCGAACCTGCCGGTGCTCGGCCTCGGCGAAGTTCCCGAGCGGATCACGGCAGAGCTATGGGTACGGGGCGATTACGCGTACACGTCGACGTGGGGTCGTCGGGGGACGAACGTCGGGAACGCGGTCAAGATCTGGAGGGTGAGCGGAGACGTCCCCGTACTTCTGGACTCGATCATAGTCAGCCAGGCTACGACGATCGGCGACGTCGAGGTATCCGACGACGGCACGATCATGGTCATCCCTACGGAGCACTCGCCGGGATCCATCGTGATTTTCGACATGTCGAACCCCGCCAAGCCCGTGCAGATATCGCGGCTTCAAACCGCAAACATGCAGCCGGGTGTGCACACCGCGGATGTCGAGCGGGTGAATGGAAAGCTGTACGCGTTTCTCTCGATAGACGGCCTCGATAATCTCGTCATCGTCGATCTCAGCGACCCGCACAACCCGCGCGAGGTGTTTGTCGAGCGCGTGACGTTTTCGACGATTCACGACGTGTTCGTACGGGCCGGCTATCTGTTCACGGCACTGTGGGACGACGGCATGGCGATCTGGGACATTGGCGGGGGCGGGAAGGGGTCACCAGAGAAGCCATTCAAGATGGGGGTGGCGCGCACAGTTGGGGGAAACGTGCACAACATCTGGTGGTTTCACGATCCCACTACCGGCTCCAGGAAGTACGCGTTCGTGGGCGAGGAGCAGCCGTCGCGCGCGGGCGACATCCACGTCGTCGACGTCACCGATTTCAACAACCCGCGCGAGGTCGCCTATTACAGCATGGCGGGCGAGGGTACGCACAACTTTTCGGTTGACGAGCAGAGCGGAGTGCTATACGCAGCTTATTACGAAGGGGGCGTAGTTGCCCTGGACATCAGGGGCGATCTTGGCAGCTGCGCGCAGAGTCAGCGCTCGTCGGACGGACGGTGCGATCTCGAGCGGATGGGTCGCGTCAAGGCGTTCGCTTTGCGCAACACGGGGAAGGCTAGCCTGTCGATCTGGGGCGTCCACTGGCAGGGGAATTACCTCTACGCGTCGGACATGCAGAACGGCATCTGGAAGGTGAACGTCTCGTCGCTGCGCCGTTAGAGCTTGAGGTAGAGGACTTCGCGGCCGAGTACCAAGTAGGTCAGCGTGTCGCCGCGCAGACGCGCCTGCATCTTGCCCGGCGGAGTGGACCCCTTCTCCGCTATGGAGAACTCGACGGAGTCGCCGACTACCGAGAAAGTCCCGCTGGCCACGGCTGTTCCGTTTTGCGACGGCCCTGTCGGGGGTATGATCGCAATGGTCAGGGTCTCCTGAAATCGCCGGTCGCCGCTGAGAAAAAGGCTTCCGGTGGTCACCCGCACCGTCCCGTCGGTCGAATTGGAAGTGATCACGGCGGGCAGGTCTACGCCTGCGATCGACTTCAGCAGAAACACGCCGGCCGCTTCCTGGTGGGGATCGGTGACGCTCGAATCCCCGCACGCGGCGATGAGAAGGATCGTGATTGCCGCCGCTACAGCGCGTCGCAGGGCGGGGAGGGGAGAAGGCATCACATGTAATGGTGAATGGTTGGCCACGGCTCAGTCGGGTCGATGATAGTGCGGAGATGGATGCCACGCCACGCCTCGCGCACGGCTATTTTTGTTGCAGGCGATACCACCACTCAACGACTTCTGTCATGTCAACGCGTCAGGCCAGTCCAGGGTTTCACCCAGATAGATCCGAATCCGCTGCCGAATGGCTCGTGCTACACAAGCAGCGCGTCGTGATGGGAGTCGTCGCGATCGCGATTCTGTTCGGTGGTGCGTGGTTCTACCGCCGCAGCAACCAGATCAAGGCGGACCGGGCCGAGGCCGCGTACTTCCAGGCTCGGCAGGCCATGGCGTCGGGCAATGCGACGCTCGCACTTTCGGACCTGCAAAACATCGCGACGAGATATGAAGGAACGCCGGGGGCGGCGCAGGCATCGCTCACGATAGCGCAGATCCATTACGACCAGGGGAAGTTTCGCGAGGGAATCGCAGCGTTGGAGAAGGCAGCCACCTCCCGCCCCGGGCTCGCTTCGTCCATTCACATGATGATGGGCGCTGGTCACGAAGGCTTAAAGCAGTTTGACAAAGCGGCGGCGGAATACCTTACGGCAGCGAAACTTACGAG
The DNA here is from genome assembly GCA_013817305.1 of Gemmatimonadaceae bacterium. GTDB lineage: Bacteria > Gemmatimonadota > Gemmatimonadetes > Gemmatimonadales > Gemmatimonadaceae > JACDCY01. The sequence continues at coordinate 2,794 of JACDCY010000105.1, forward strand.
ATTCCCGAACGACGCGGCCTCGTTCAGCGCTTCGGCTGCCCGGGCGTTGGTGGCCGGCGGGAAGCCCGACTCTGCGCGCGCCATCTGGGCCCGGCTGGCCAATGAGCCTGAGGGCTCCATGGTGTCGGAAGCGCGCGTGCGCCTGGGAGAGCTGACGGCAGTTCCGGTAACTGCGGCCGCGACTCCGTAGAAGGGCGGGGCGCCTACCAGGGGGAGTTTGGGGTTCGCCGTTCTTCGGTGAGACGCTGAATTGAGCCTGGTCCGCTTACGGCGGGAGCACGAGGTTCACCACGAACGGGTTAGAAACCACGTCATGTACCGGGACGTTCGATAAGCGCGAGTTCTTCTCGACGCGGTAAACACTGAGAAAAACACGCATTCGGGCGCTCGTCGACTCGGCCACCCAATTTGTGAAGCAATTCGGCCTCCGGTAGCAACCGCCGAAACCGATGGAGTCCGGCCAAGTGTCCCCAGATCGCACAACGATCTGGGGACGGCCGCAAGCCACCTCCTCAATCGGACCGCTCACCCAACCGGAGTCGGTCTGGGTCTCGAAATACACACTCTGCACGCGGTCTGCTTCGGCGAACTCATCGAATTCATGAGAGGGCTGGAGCGCAACGAGGGGGCCGAGTAAGACCTGGCCTCCATGCCCATGCGAGGGCAAGTGCGTATAAGATGTATTATGTAAACTAGACAGTGTGCAAGAATGTGGAGAACGGGATCGGACATACGGGCTCGGTTTGTAAGTCGTTCCCCACCACGGACTTACTGGGTACCATGTAAGACGGCGGCTTCAACATGGTCGCTTGGGCAGGATTACGCCGCCAATGCGCCACTGGGGCTTTCAAGGGATCAAAGCTGCCCCAGTCGACCCTCGAATACGATCCTGCCTTCGCCACGAAGTGACGGGTACCAGGCGCCGTCTTCGCGCCGCAGCGTGACGTCCAAGGTGCGGCCCGATCGGGTCGTGAGGCTGACCTGATCGCCGCCGGATTTACCCCATTCATTGAGGAGGATCGCCGAGGCGACGGCGCCCGTTCCGCATGCCAGGGTTTCACCCTCGACGCCGCGCTCGTACGTCCGCATCGACCAGCCCGACGGCCCCTGGGACAAAAAGTCCACATTGGCGCCGTGGGCCAGCGACGGGTGGGACCGGAGTTTTGCGCCGCGACCGAGGACATCCGCGTCCTCGACGTCGGGGCAGGTGATCACCAGGTGGGGAACTCCGGCCAGGGCGAAGCCGAGGTCGGACTCTCCCCCGCTCTTCTCGATTGGAGCGAAAACCGGCTGAACGTCCACCACGGCGTCCAAGTCTATCTCGGGCAGCCCGTCGCGCAGCCGCGCGGTGAGTGTGCCGGCGTCGCTCTCGAACTGGAAGCTGCCTTTGGGCGCGTACCCTAGCTCTGTGGTCAGGCGCACGCTGCAGAGGCTGGCGTTTCCGCAAAGCTCGCCGAGTGAGCCGTCCGCGTTGTAGTAGCGCATCCGGTAGGCGTGGTCGGGTGACGGAAGAATGAAGACCACGCCGTCCGCGCCGATGCCTGACCGACGCTCGCAGAGAGCGATGATGCGGTCCGGCTCCTCAAGCTCTCCGGGGGGTTGGCCTCGGCAATCGAAGAAGACGAAGTCGTTGCCGGATCCGCTCATTTTGTAGAACGGTCGAGCTCGAGGGTCCGCGCCCTTCATGGAGAGCTCGTCTTATCCACGGCTCGGCGGGATTCCTGGCTTACTACAGCGCGGGGAATCCTGTTCAACATCGCCCACCAGCGCAGGCGCCAGACCATCCAGATGGCTTCGCGCACGATCTTCTTGGACATTTTGCTTTCGCCCTCGAGCCTGTCCACGAACACGATCGGGATCTCGACGATGCGAAATCCGTGCTTCCACGCGCGGAATGACATCTCAATCTGGAAAGCGTAACCATTTGACCGGACGTCGTTTAGATCAGTCGTCTCAAGTACTTTCCTACGAAAGCACTTGAACCCGCCAGTGGCGTCCCAGATCGGCAGACCGGTCACTTTTCGCGCGTAAACGTTGGCGAAATAACTGAGAATGAGCCGGGAGACGGGCCAGTTGACCACGTTCGCGCGCCGATCGCGATAGCGGGACCCCAGAACCAGGTCTGCGGACTGGATGGCTTTGAAGAAGTGGGGGATGTACGCGGGATCGTGCGAAAAATCGGCATCCATTTCGAAGATGTACGAATAGTCCCGCTCCAGGGCCCACCGGAATCCAGCGAGGTAGGCGGTGCCGAGGCCGAGTTTTCCCTCGCGCCGCAGCAGGTGGACTCGATCGTTGACGGACGCGATGGCGGCAACCATCCCCCCCGTTCCGTCAGGCGAGGCGTCGTCCACGATTAGCATGTCGAGCGACGCATCCTTGGCCAGGACCGCGTCGATCAGTCGTGCGATGTTGTCGCGCTCGTTGTACGTCGGCACAACGACCAGCGAGCGCTCAGGCAACGCGCCTCCTGGCTTGTACGAGCCCCAGGGCGAGCCAGGCGAGCGCTGCGGCGAAAGCGATCAAGGTGATTTTCTTGCCTGCGTAGTAAGCCGGGCTTACGAATCGGAGGCGGACGGACCGCGCACCGGCGGGCAACTCGACTCCGATCAGCGAATAATTCACCCGGCCGATAGCCGCGCGCTTGCCGTCCACGTCTGCCTTCCACACGGGGTAATAGTTCTCGGAGACGACCAGCGCCGATCCCGCGGGCGCCGGCTCGCTCAGCGTCAGCGCGATATCACCCGGTGCGTAGCTCGTAGTCGAAACCCGGATTGGCGATTCCTCAGGAAGTGACTGCACGTTGGCAACGGCCCGCACCGGAGCGTCCGGCGCGAACAGTGCCGCGCTGCGAACTTTGAACCGCGGGTCCAACACGGTCGCGAGAACGGCATCATCGGGCGCTTTCACTATGAGAGGCGCTACCCACGCAAATGGTTGCTCTCCCGGCAGGTCGTACAGGTAGACCATGGTTCCCGCAGCGGTCCGCACCGGACCTACGACGCGCGTCGCCCCGGCGAGCGGCAGCGAGTCGACGTTGGTCAGAATGAAACGGGCGTTGGTAAGCTCCCAGAAGTTGGGGTTCCCAATCTGGTCGAATCCGCGCTCCTTGCCGGCGAGCTGGTC
>JACDCY010000106.1 GCA_013817305.1 Gemmatimonadaceae bacterium
TTTTTTGTAACTGACGCTATTTTGAAGCTGTGGAAAACCTCGGCGCCACCGAGCTCGCTGGAATAATCGGGCTCATCGGATTGGTCGTGGTGATCGCCGCCGCGCTCTCCGGACCCATGGATCGGGTCGGAGTGCCGCAGGCGGCGATCTTTTTAGGTCTTGGCGCGCTGTTGGGACCGCACGCGTTTGGCGTGCTCGATTTCGGCTTCGACTCCGTCGCGCTGCGCGTCATCGTGATCGTGAGCCTCGTCCTCGTGCTGTTTTCCGATTCCGTTGCCGTCGATTATTCCGGGGTCCGTCGGCATGCGAAGCTCGCCGCGATAGCGCTCGGGCCGGGAACGCTGGTTACTTCTCTGCTCATCGCAGGAGCAGCGAATTTTGTGCTCGGATTGCCGCTGGCCGCGTCGCTGCTGCTCGGCGCCGCGCTCGGCTCCACGGACCCGGTGATGATGCGCGGCCTGCTGCGCCAGCAGAACGTTCCCCAGGCCGCGTCGTTTGCGCTGCGCGTCGAGAGCGGGCTGAACGATCTGGTGGTGCTCCCGATTGTGCTGCTGGCCATGGCGTTCATGGCCGGCGGGGGCGCGCTCGCGGGAGGGGAGGTCTTCTCGGTCTCGGCCAGGATATTTCTGGTTGGCCCGGCGGTCGGCGCGGCCGTCGGATTTCTTGCGGTCCGGGTGCTGGAGGGGGTGCGCGGGCGGTTCGGCATGCGGCGCGATTACGAAGCGCTGTACGTGATCGGCGTCGCTTTCAGCGGTTACGCCGCCGCCGAGCTGATGCACGGATCGGGCTTCATGGCGGCGTTCTCGGCGGGATTCACCATTGCTCTGCTCGACGTCGATCTGTGCGATTGCTTTACGGAGTTCGGTCAGGCAGCCAGCGAGATGTTCCTTCTGTTCGCGTTTGTCGCATTCGGTGCGTCGTTGATCTGGCTGGGATTCGGTGTCGCCGACGTTCGCACTGTTGCGTTCGTGATTATCGCTGTGCTCGTCCGCTCCGCAGTCATGGCGCTCGCAGTCGGTCCGATGAAGCTGGACGCGTTCAGCCGGCGACTCGTCGTGTGGTACGGGCCAAGAGGACTGAATTCATTGCTGCTCGTGCTGCTTCCGGTATTCGCCGGAATCGCCGGTGCCGAGCAACTGTTCCCGCTGGCAGCGCTCGCAGTTCTCGTGTCTCTCGGCTTTCACGGGTTACTGCTCATCAAGCTCACGAGGGATCTCCCCGCCGCTACCATTGCTCCAGCTTCACCCGCGAGCGCTGACGCAGAGTCCGGGTTGGTTTCCAGCGGGGATCTCATCACGCTCGAGGAAATCGCGGCACTGCGCGGCGCCGGCGAAGAGGTGGTGGTGCTCGACGTGCGAACGGACAAGGCGTACAACTCGGCTGACAAGCGCGTCGCGGGCGCGGTCCGCATCCCGCCCGACAGGGTCATCGAGAGCGCGGCAAGTCTCGCGCTTCCCAGGAATGCGTGGCTCGCCGCGTATTGTGCTTGAATGAATGAAGCCACAAGCGCCCGGGTAGCGCGAGAGCTGAGAGCGGCGGGTTGGCCCCGGGCGCGCGCAGTCGTGGGCGGGTGGAGCGCGTGGCAGGCGAGCGAGCTCGACACGGAGCCTATGGCCGGATAGCGGGATAGTTGGCGGTTTCTCGCGAAGGACTTATGTTTGCCCGGCCTCGTTTACGGCCGACTCAATGGAAGAGACACCTACGGTTCCCGGTGATGTTATCGCCGGCCGATACACCATCGAGCGCGAGCTCGGCCGCGGCGGCGCCGCGATCGTCTTCCTCGCGCGCGACAGGCGCCAGGAGCGGCAGGTCGCGGTCAAGGTTCTGCACCGCGAGCTTGGGCAGGCCATCGGCGCGCAGCGCTTCCTTCGCGAGATAAAACACAGCTCCGCGCTGCATCACCCGCATCTGCTCTCCATCCATGAATCCGGCGAATCCGACGGGCTGCTGTATTACGTCATGCCTTTCATGCGCGACGGCTCGCTGCGCACTCGAATCGCGAAAGAGAAGCAGCTCGCTGTAGGCGAGTCGCTGCGAATCACGCGGCAGGTGGGCGAGGCGCTCGGCTATGCGCATTCACAGGGCATCGTCCACCGCGACATCAAGCCGGACAACGTTCTTTTTTCCGCGGATCATGCTTGTCTCGCCGACTTCGGCATCGCGCGCGCGGTGGATTCTGTCGCCGCGGATACCCTGACTTCGACGGGCCTCGTCGTCGGAACGCCGGCGTACATGAGTCCGGAGCAGGCGAGCGGCGAGCGGGAGGTGGACGCCCGCAGCGACCAATACAGCCTGGCGTGCCTTCTGTACGAGATGATTACCGGCCTGCCGCCGTTTATCGGCGCGACGATGCAGTCGGTGATTTCGCAGCGGTTCACCCAGCCCCCGCCGTCGATGCGCGCGCACCGGCCGACCGTGCCGGATCACGTGGAGCGTGCTGTGAAGCGCGCGCTGGCGGTAGTTCCGGCGGATCGCTTTCCGAGCGTCCGGGATTTTGTCGCCGCGCTGCAGGACTCGACCGCGGTCGCGGAGCCGGTTTCGGTACACTCGATTCGGCGGCGGTGGTTCGCCGCGGGGGCGGCCGCCGCTCTGGTCGCGCTGGCGGTGCTGGCGGCCGGTCCCGGAGCGGAGTGGATGCGGGGCGCGTGGGGCGCTCAGATCGACCCCGCGAAGTTCGTGGTGTTGCCCTTTGCTGCCGACCCGGACGGCGGTCGCGCTTCGGTCGAGATCGCTTCCTCGTTGCACGCGAGCCTGGAACGCTGGGAGGGCCTCGCCGTTGTGGACGAGGCGACCGTGACGGCCGCCGTCGCACGGCTCGGCACTGGCACTCTGTCGCTGGAGAAAGCACTCGATGTCGCCCGCGATCTCGGTGCCGGCAAGCTCATTTGGGGGGGTGTCGCCAGCGCTTCCGACGCGTCGCGCGTGAACGCGGCCATGTACGATGTGCCCACAGGACGCCGCCTCCGCGGCACTCCGAATGTCGCGATCTCATTGCCGGCGACCGACAGCACTCTGCGGAGATTGGTGAACGGGTTGCTGGCCGTGCCCGGCATTCCCGCAGGATTCGACGACGGTCAGAATGGAACCGAATCGTACATGGCGTGGCAGGCGTACGGCCGCGGGCTTGTCGCGCTCGATCACGGTGATTTTGCAACGGCGCAGCGTGAATTGGGCGATGCCGTACGCAGCGACCCTTCGTTTACCGTCGCGCATCTCTGGCTCGCGCACATAATGAGCATCATGGCGCCGAAGGGGCAGCACGAGTGGGCGGGGAACGCGCAGCGCGCGGTCGCGGGTCGCATGCGGCTGCGTGAGCGTGACGCGGAGCGGGCCCACGCGCTGCTGGCCCTTGCGAGAAATGATCGGGCAAGCGCGTGCGCCGGCTTCCGCAGCCTCGTCCGGTCGGATTCGCTCGACGCTCATGCATGGCTGCCACTCGGAGAGTGCCTGCTCGTGGACAATCAGATCCTACGCGACGCGCGAAGCCCGTCGGGGTGGGCGTTTCGCAGCAGCTGGTACGCCGCGGGGAATGCCTTACTGCGTTCTGTCGAGATCGAGCCCCGGCTGTATTCGTCGGCGATGTTCGGCCGCCTCCGAAAGGCCTTTGCGACTTCCTTCAACCAGCTGCGGTCAGGCGCGTACGTGGACAAGGATTCCGTCTTCATGTACGCGTACCCGGTAGCGTCCGCGGATACGGTGATGTTTGTGCCGTACTCTCCCGACGCGACAGCTCGCGGGCTCGCGCGGGATGACCCGGTGGGGCATGCGCGGATCATCGACAGGAACAAGACGATGCTTGTACGTGCCGCGCGGTCCTGGGTGTCGGTAGCGCCACGGAGTGCGGATGCATTCGAGGCGCTCGCGGGGGCATTGGAGACGCGCGGGCAACTGACCGGCGATGATCCCAGCAGCTCGGCACTCGCCAGCGTGAGACGCGCGCGCGCACTTTCGCCGCGGGCGAAGTCGCCCCCGCTCGCGCAGACGGAAGTGAGACTGCTGCTGAAGGCCGAGGAGTTCGATGCGGTCCGGACTCTCGCCGACTCTGTCCTGAAGCAGACGCGAGGATCGGGCGAATTTCCGGAGATCGCCGCCCTGATGGCGGCGCTAACTGGCAGGCCTTCGGAGATGGTGGCGGGGGTGCAAGCGCAGCACTTCGGCGATCTCGAGTCGTTGGAAGCGCCGCTGCTGCTCGCCGCCGCCGAGTTTCTCTCGCTCGCGGCGCTCAGCGCGTGCTCGCCGCGGCTGGGCGCACTCGAGAAAAAGGTGGGCAGCCTGTTGTTGAGCTATGTCGAGCCCGGCAAGATGTCCGCGACTCGCGCGCGGCTCGTGGACGAGGCGCTGAGCCTGTCCGCTTCCTGCTCCGGGGGAAGCTCCGCCCTGCGCATCGAGCGCCCGGTCAACCCCTTTCTGGAGATGCAACAGCATCATGCACGCGGCAACACGGTGAAAGTTCGCGCCGGTTTCGATTCTCTTGCGCGGATGCGGCGCGGCATGCGCGCCAGCAACCTTTCGCCTTCCAATCTCTTTCGCGAGGCCTGGCTGAGAACCGCCATCGGTGATACGACGGGAGCCGTGCTTCAGCTGGATCTGGTTCTGGAGGCGCTGCCGACGCTCCCCGCGGTGATGCTGGAAAATGCCGTGCAAACGGCGTCGCTGCTTCGCGCCATGGCGTTTCGCGCCGAGCTGGCGGCCGCGGCCGGTGACGGTGAGACCGCCCGCCGCTGGGCCAGGGCAGTCGGCAGCCTTTGGGCTGACCCCGAGCCTGATCTTGCGCCTACTGTCCAACTGATGAAAAAGCTCGCAAAATAGAGCGGCAACTTCACATTCTTCAAAGGAGGCCAAGTGGGTGTGTCGATGCGGGGCGCTGCGGCGGTTGCGACGTTATTCACGCTGGGCGCGGGTTGCGTGCCGCGGATGCCGTTCCTCAACAATCCAATCGGCAGTATGAGCACGGCGCAAATCCAGGCAGCGGTGGCGTCTCTCACTTTTGGCGAGTGCAGGACGCGTCCACGAAAGTCCCGGCAGGCGACTCCTCCAGCACCACCTACCAAAGTTGAAATCTGTGCTGTCAACGGCGGGCAGAACGCCGGCGGATCATCTACGCCTGCCAACGGAGTCTGGGTCGCAAGGATGATAAACACAGGGAGCACCGCGACCGATCGCTGGGAGCTGAAGCCGGGCGCGTATCAGTCCTGGATCGTGGCCTACGGGCCGGCACCGGTGAAGTATGCCATCGTGGAAATTCCATCGACGGGCACCACGCAGGCGCCGAGGATGATCGTGAGCGCGGGCACATACAGGGCGTGCGGTCACCCCAAGGTGCCGTCCCATGCGCGCGCAAGCTTCGGCAATTGCGCGGACTACCCCGGCCGTGCCAATGACCCGCCGGATCCGGCGCCATCCGCGTTGCGGAGAGGACTCAGTCATTTGCGCTCGACGTTTCTGCCCAAAGCGCTGTTCGCTCAAGGACCGGGCAGTCTCGATGGTCCCGCCTGGATCGACTGCGGCGGCGATTGCTGTGTGGCGGACTAGCGCCGGGAAGGAGGATAAAAAAACAAACGGGCCGCTGATGCGGCCCGTTTGTTTTCAGCGATTCAAACCAGCTCCCGAGGAGGGACTCGAACCCCCGACCCGGTGATTAACAGTCACCTGCTCTACCAACTGAGCTACTCGGGAATAGCCTCGAAATCTAATCTGTTCGGGGGCATGCCTTCAACCCGCACCGGTTCGTGGTTTATCGTTTCCGTAAGGCACCACGAACCATGAACCAGAGACCGCCATGGCAACCGACACACCGCGCCGTACGGCGCTGATCACAGGCGCGTCCGGCGGCATCGGGGCGGAGCTGGCCCGGGTGCTCGCGGCGAACGACCACG
>JACDCY010000107.1 GCA_013817305.1 Gemmatimonadaceae bacterium
CTACCGCCGCGCACCGGGCGCTCGGCCGTCGGGGCATCCCCGCCGCCCGTGGATCCGGGCGAAGGTGCGTTGGAATCGGGCGCCGTGTTATCGGAGCGCGTGACCGGCTCGGTGCTCTGCTCTTCCTTCTCAGACATCTTTAAAACTCCAGGCCCGCTTCGCGGGCGCCGTCGGCCACGGCTTTGACGCGACCATGGTATTTGTAGCCGGAGCGATCGAAGACGACCTTCGTAAACCCGGCTTCCTTTGCTTTTCTCGCGATCAGCTTGCCGACTTCGACCGAGCGCTCGCTCTTCTTGCCTTCGAGTGCCTGGTCGGATACGGTAGCGATCGTGCGCTGCGCGCCGTCATCGACGAGCTGCGCGTAGATGTGCTTCAGCGAGCGGTGGACGACGAGACGCGGTCTTTCCGACGTGCCGCTCACCTTCTTCCGAACGCGCTGGTGGCGGCGCAGCCGCCGTCCCTCACGCGAGCGCAATCCGCGAATTCTGGCCATTACTTGCTCCCTGCCTTACCGGCTTTGCGGCGGACCTGCTCGCCGGCGTACTTGATCCCCTTGCCCTTGTACGGCTCGGGCGGGCGGAGGCTGCGGATCTCCGCGGCCACCTGCCCGACTACTTCCTTGTTCGCGCCGTCCACGATGATCTGCGTCGGCTGCGGTGCAGTCAGCTTGATGCCGGCAGGCGCCTTGTACTCGATCGGATGCGAATAGCCGAGCGCGAGCTGCAGCCCGTAGGGCCGCGCTTCAGCGCGGTAGCCGACGCCGACGATGTCGAGCGTTTTCTGAAAGCCCTTGGTGACACCTTCGACCATGTTCGCGACGAGCGTGCGGCTGAGGCCATGCAGCGCCTTGTGGCCGGGCTCGTCCGACGGGCGGTTGACGGTGATCTTGTCGTCCTTCATCTCTACGCTGAGCTGCGGGTTGATCGCGCGCGACAGCTCGCCGCGCGGGCCCTTCACCTTCACCGTATTTCCATCGACGGTGACGGTGACGCCCTTCGGAATCTCGATCGGCAGCTTTCCAATTCGTGACATTGCGTGATCCTCTACCAGACGAAGGCGAGCAGCTCGCCACCGGTGTTTGACTTTCTCGCCTGCTGGTCGGACATCACGCCCTGCGACGTGCTCAGAATCGCCATGCCCAGCCCGTTGCGGACGCGCGGGATCTCGCCGCAGCCGACGTACTTGCGCAGGCCGGGGGACGAGACACGCTGGAGCTCGCGAATGACCGGCTGCCCGCCGTGCGCGTACTTCAGAACCACGCGCAGCGTCGGCTTGCCCTTTTCATCCTCGAGCATGCGGTAGTCCTGAATGAAGTTGTTCTCCTTCAGGATCCGCGCGATCTCCACTTTTACCTTCGAAGCCGGCATATCCACGCGGCGATGCTTCGATCCGCAGGCGTTGCGGATCCGCGTCAACATGTCGGCGATCGGGTCGGTCATGCTCATTGAATCAGTCCTTGTTTGTTGGTACTACCAGCTTGCCTTTCTGACACCAGGAATAAACCCGGCCAGCGCCATCTCTCTGAAGCAGATGCGGCAGATGCCGAATCGCCGCAGGGGCGCTCTCGCGCGGCCGCAGCGGTTGCAGCGCCTGCGCAGACGCACCTTGAACTTAGGCTTCAACTTCGTCTTCTCTACCAGTGATTTCGGGGCCATATAAAAGCGGTTTCTGGTGTCTGGTTACTGGTTTACGGCGACGGCGCCTGGCCACGATGACCAGGAACCAAAATCCACAAACCTCAAACTGCCTGCGCCTTCGCGCGATCATCACCCTTGAACGGGATCCCGAGCTGCCGCAGCAACGCGATCGCCACGTCATCACGGTCGGTCGTCGTGACGAACGTGATGTCCATCCCGTGGACCTTGTCCACCATGTCGTAGTTGATCTCCGGGAAGATCATCTGCTCTTTCACGCCGAACGTGTAGTTGCCGCGCCCGTCGAAGCCGCGCGTCGGGAGCCCGCGAAAGTCGCGCACGCGCGGGATCGCGACCGTGATCAACCGGTCGAGAAACTCCCACATGCGCGCGCCCCGCAGCGTTACCGAGGCGCCGATCTCCTGGCCTTCCCGCAGCCCGAAGTTCGCGATCGACTTCTTGGCCTTGCGGCGGACCGGCCGCTGGCCTGTGATGATGCCGAGCTCGGACACCACGGTGTCGAGCACCTTGGCGTTCTTCACGGCTTCGCCGACTCCGCAGTTCACGACGATCTTCGTGACCGTCGGGACCTGGTGGATGTTCTTGAATCCGAACTGCGTCTTCAGCCGATCACGAATCGTCGCCTCGTACTGCTTCTTCAGCCGCGGCGGCGGGACGGGCAGGCCGGCGCCGGCGTGCTCGGCCTGGACCTGGACGCCATCGCCCTTCTGCTGGCCCTTGCCCTTGCTCTTGCCCGCGCTTTCCGCGGGCTTGGCCGCGGGCTTGCCGCCGCCTTTCTTCTCTTTGGTCTCAGCCATTCTCTATAGCTCCCTGTGCGTCAGCGCGTGCGCGGGATGGAGTCCCCGCTCTTCACGCTCATGCGCTCTTTCGTTCCGTCGGAATCCACCCGCGCACGCGTGCGTGTCGGGCTCCCGGTCTTCGGGTCCAGCAGCATCAGGTTGGACGCGTGCACCGGCGCGGGCATCTCGATGATCCCGCTTTCCTCTTCCGGCTTGGTCGCCCTTCTGTGCTTCTTGACCATGTTCACGCCTTCCACGATCACGCGGCCGGTCTTCAGGAACACGCGCGCCACCTTGCCTTCCTTGCCTTTCTCTTCGCCGCGCATGACGCGCACCGTATCGCCCTTCGACACGTGGATCTTGAAGCGCTCCGCGTTCCGCGCGTGGCGGATGCGGTTCTTGTCCTTCAGCGTGCGGCGATGCTTGAGCACTCTCATTTACAGAACCTCTGGCGCCAGCGAGACGATCTTCATGTACTTCTTCTCGCGCAGCTCGCGGGCGACCGGCCCGAAGATGCGCGTAGCCCGCGGCTCGCCTGTCTCGTTGATGATCACGACGGCGTTCTCGTCGAACCGGATGTACGAGCCGTCCTTCCGGCGCGTCTCCTTCGCGGTGCGCACGACTACCGCGCGCGCTACGTCCGACTTCTTCACCGTCCCATTGGGTAGTGCGTTCTTGACGGCCACGATCACGGTGTCACCCAGCCCGGCGTACCGCCGTCTGGTTCCACCGAGCACACGGATCACCAGCGCATCCTTCGCGCCCGAATTGTCCGCGACCTTGACCATCGATTCCTGTTGAATCATTTCTCTGTCCCGTTTGTCCGACGTTACTAGTGACTAGCGACTAGTCACTACCGAGCGCGCTCCACTATCTCGACGAGACGCCAGCGCTTGTCCTTCGACATCGGGCGCGTTTCCATGATGCGCACCGTGTCTCCGGTCTTCGCTTCGTTCTGCTCGTCGTGTGCCTTAAGTCGGCGGGTGCGAGTCACCATCTTGCCGTACACCGGATGCGGAACGCGGCGCTCTATGGCGACGACCACCGTCTTCTGCATCTTGTCGCTTACGACCAGCCCGATGCGCGTCTTTCGCGCGTTCCGGACTTCCGTACGACTGCCCGTCATCTCTGCCATTCTCTCTCCAGCCCTTTGCTAGCGGGACGCGCGCTTCGCCGGTCCCTTGGACCGTGAAGGCGACGCACCGGAACCTTGTTTCGGCGCCGCGAGCTGCTTCTCGCGGAGCACCGTGTTGAGTCTCGCAATGTCCTTGCGAACCAGGCGCAGCCTGAGCGGCGACTCGAGCGTCTCCGTCGCGGAGCGGAACTTGAGCCTGAACAGCTCTTCTTCCAGCTCTGCGATGCGCACCTGCACGTCGCCCTGGCTCAGCTCGCGGATGTCACTTGCCTGCATCTGTGTGCGCCTCCTCGCGTACTACGAACTTGGTCTTCACGCCCAGCTTGGCCGCCGCCAGTCCCATCGCCTTCTGGGCGATCTCCAGCGTCACGCCCTCGAGCTCGAACAGCATGCGGCCCGGCTTCACGACGGCCACCCACCCCTCGGGCGAGCCCTTTCCCTTACCCATTCGCGTCTCAGCCGGCTTCTTCGTGATCGGCTTGTCCGGGAAAATCCGGATCCAGACCTTTCCGCCGCGCTTGATGTGGCGCGTGAGCGCGACACGAGCGGCTTCGATCTGGCGGTTCGAGACCCAGCCGGGCTCGAGCGCCTGCAGGCCGAACTGGCCGAACGACACCTTGGAGCCGCGCGTCGCGTGACCGCGCGTGCGACCCTTGAACATCTTGCGGAACTTGACCCGCTTCGGACTCAGCATCTCGCTCTACCCCTACACGCCGGTTGAATAGGTCTTGCCGCGACGATCTTCCACGATCTCGCCCTTGTACAGCCAGACCTTCACGCCGATCGTCCCGAACGTCGTCTTCGCCGTGGACGTGGCGTAGTCGATGTCGGCGCGCAGCGTGTGAAGAGGCACACGACCCTCGTGGTAGCCCTCGACACGCGCGATCTCGGCTCCGCCGAGACGGCCGCCGCACTTGATCTTGATCCCGCCCGCGCCCATCCGCATCGCGCTCTGCACCGCGCGCTTCATCGCGCGGCGGAACGAGACGCGCTGTGCCAGCTGGTTCGCGATGTTGTCCGCGACGAGCTGGGCGCTCAGCTCCGGGCGCTTGATCTCCTCGACGTTGACGCCGACTTCCTTGCCGGTGAGCTGCGCGAGCTCGTCACGCAGCTTGTCGACTTCGGTGCCCTTCTTTCCGATCACGACGCCGGGACGGCCCGTGTGGATGGTGACCACGACCTTGCCGGGCTTGCGATCGATCTGGATGTCCGCGATCGCGGCGTGGCCGAGTCGCGTCTTCAGATAGGTGCGCAGCAGCTCGTCTTCCTTAAGAAGAGCCGGGAAATCCTTCTTCGCGAACCAGCGCGAGCGCCAGTCCTTGGAGATCCCGAGACGGAATCCGGTAGGATGTACTTTCTGTCCCATTACTTGTTGCCTCTCTTCTTCTCTTCCTTGGCAGCCACGATGATCTCAACGTGGCTGGTCCGCTTCGCGATCGGCGTGGCGCGACCCTGCGCCGCCGGCATGAAGCGCTTGAGCTTCGGTCCTTCGTTCACAATGGCGTGCTTGACGTACAGCGTATCGACGTCGAGCGACTCGTTGTCCTCGCGCGCCTTGTACTCAGCGTTCGCCACAGCCGAGCTCAACACCTTCTCGATCTGCTTGGCAGCGTGCTTCTTGGAGAACTTGAGGATCGCCAGAGCCTCGTTCACGTTCTTGCCCCGGATCTGATCGATCACGAGACGCATCTTGTACGGCGACTGGCGCGCGGTGCGCTGGATGGCACGGGTCTCCATTATCTGGCAGCTCCCGGCCCGCCGCCCGGGCCGCCTCTCGCGGCCGGAACGCCACCCGCCTTCTTGTCCACCGCCTTGTTCGCGCCGGTGTGCCCGCGGAATAGCCGCGTCGGAGCGAATTCACCGAGCTTGTGACCGACCATGTTCTCGGTGACGTACACGGGAATGAACTTGTTGCCGTTATGCACGGCGAACGTGTGCCCCACGAAATCAGGGATGATCGTGCTCGAGCGAGACCAGGTCTTGATGACCTTCTTCTCGTTACGGCCGTTCATCGCGTCGACTTTCGCGACGAGCGATTCTACGACGTATGGACCCTTTTTTACGCTTCTCGCCATTCTATAAGACCGAAGTTTGTGTTTAGCTGCTAACCGCTAGCTGCTAGCTCTGCGTCGCTTTGCCGCGCTTGCGTCCGCGGACGATCAAGCGCTGCGACGGCTTCTTCTTGTTGCGCGTCTTCACGCCTTCCTTCTTGCCCCACGGGCTCACCACGTTGCGTCCGCCTCTCGTGCGACCGCCGTGCGGGTG
>JACDCY010000001.1 GCA_013817305.1 Gemmatimonadaceae bacterium
CGTATCGGCGGCACTCTTCGCGGCCAGCCGCTCGCAGGTCAGGAGGCGGGATCTTCGGAAGTCCGAGATAGCCATTCACCCCGCGTGTCTCCCAGTTTCGCGGATCTCCGAGATCGACAACGACCACCGACCGTTGATATCGCGCCAACCAGATGGCGGCGCTGAGCCCGGCGGGCCCGCCGCCGATTACAGCGACGTCATAACTGGCGTCGGCATCCGGTCGGGTCATGGGCGAGCCTGCAACGCGAATCTCTTTCGCAGCCGCGCGACGTCGCGCTCCGAGAGCTCGGCGCGACTCACGTAGTAGGACATGATGCTGTCCGGCTCGCGGCTGTGGCTGAAGCCGAGGAGGTGCCCGATCTCGTGCATTATCACCGCGCGCACGACCGGCGCATCGACGCCCGGGTGCGCGGCGAGAGCGATCTCCACGTCGACGCGCCCGAGCCGGCCGTCCGCGGTCCACCAAGTGGACCGTCCCGTAACAGGCTCCGCGAAGCGATTCCTCCAGAAGATGCGGATCATCGCCCGCGTGGAATCACTCGTGAAATCGAAGATCACGGGCACGCCCGCATCCGACCACACGCCGAAGGCTTCCCGTGCCTCGCCGACGAACGCCGGGTCGAACGCCCAGTGCCGCGACGAAGGCTCGACCCACACGATCATGTATTCCGGAACCATTCCGAAGCCAGAGCTGCGGTTGGCGATTATCTCCACGCGCTGACAGCACGCGGTTTGCGGCGGCTCCACCGGAACCTGCGCCACCATGGGTGCCGGCGTTGCCGCGAGGATAATGGAAAAGATGACGCTTCGTTTCACGATATGGACGCTAACGGAAGCCCTGACGCGCGGCCAGTCACTCCATGTCGGAAGGCATGTCGAAGTCGAGCAGCACCTCATCGAAGGGGAGGACGTCGACCTGCAGGCGGCGCTCTCGTAGCCACGCACCGGCGCCGGCATCACCGGTCAGATTCAGCAGGCTCGCTACATGCTCGCGCCCGAATAGTGCGGGAACTCCGGGGGCCCCCTGGTATCCGGCGGCGACGATCCGTGCCCCGCTCCGGAACCTCGCCACCAGCTGTTCGAGAATGCCGGCGCCAACATGCGGCTGGTCGGCGAGTGTCACCAGCACGCCCTCGCATTGGGCGGCGAGTGCGGCGCGCAGTCCGGCCGTCAGGGACGACGCGAGCCCGGTGGCCCAGTCCGGATTCACGACGACCGTGATTCCGGCGAGATGCTTGAGCGCGGCCTGTACATCCGGCGCATGCGCGCCCAGCACGATGATCACGGGATCAGCTCCCGCTCCCAAGGCCGCCTCTGCCGCGCGTGCAACCAGGGGCATCCCGTCGTAAAGGATCAGCTGCTTCGGACGACCCATCCGTGATGAGCCACCCGCCGCCAGAACTACGGCGGCAATCTGGTCGGGATGCCTCGTCAGCTGTCTCCCGCGTCAGGGCTCGGCCGCTTGCCCGGCGGCCCGGGCGGCAGGTCGGGTCTCCACCAGGAATCGGGTGCAGCCGGCTCTGCTTGCGCGGCGCTGACGTTATCGGCGTCGACGTGCGCGAAGATGAAGTTCTCCGACGCGACCGGCGAGCCCGCCATCCGCCGCAGCATGGCCAGCTGCCCCGCGTGGGTCATCGCGTCGGACAGCGGCCCCTGAAGAAACTGCTCATCGCTGATGGTAGCGGTAAGAGCGGTGCTGCCGAAATCGTCGCGCAGCGCTTGAAGCGTAGCGTGAAAGCGCTCGATCTCGTCAGCGAAGGTCGGCAGCCGCGGGGGTGTGAACGTTCCACCGTGCATCATCGTGCGCGCGTAACCGATCACTCCGGTCATGTGCCAAACCAGCTCGAAGGGAGTCCGCAGATTATCGCCTGCGCTGAATTCGCCGAATCCGTCCGGCGCACCGCGAAGGGCTTTCTGGGTGCGATAAGCGAGGGCGGCGAGAAAATGCTGTAGCAATCGCCGTGATTCCGTCACGTCGAGCTTCGGCGCCCGAGCGAATCAGCGCGAGTTGGCGGCGAGTCGCGGCTCGCGTCGTCGTGCATAGGCGCCTGACGGTCGCGCAGGTGTCTGGGAGCCCGATTGTTCATGACGGCCGAGATCTCTGCGACGACTGCCAGCGCGATGGCTTCGGGGCCTTCGCCCCCCAGGTCGAGTCCCACGGGGCCGTAAAGTGTTGCGGTGTCCGCCACGGCGTCTCCACGCGCTGCAAGCTCCGCGAGCATTCGCTCGGAACGGGCGCGAGGGCCGAGCACGCCGACGTACGCGACGCCCGCGTCCATCAGAGCCTTCACGTATTCGATGTCGCGCGCGAAGTGGTGTGACATCACCACAGCCGCGGTTCGTGAGCTCAGCGCGACCACGCCACCCAGAGAGATCGCCTCGTCGCACTCGATGGCACGCGCGCCCGAAAACCGCGCGGCATGCGATTCATGGATTGGTCGATGATCGACGAGGGACACGTCCCATCCCTGCTCGCGCGCGATCCGCGCGAGTGGAACCGCATCGGGGCCGCTCCCACAGATCACGAGGCGTATCGCCGGAATAATGACTTCCAGGGCGATCTGCGTATCGCGAACTTCGTAAAAGAGCCCGCGCCTGCCGGCGGCGAGAGTATCGTCGATGCGGACCGCGCTCGCGCTGAGCGCCGTACCGTCACCCCAGCCGCCGACGGTCATCTCCTCCGCGCCGACGAACAGCGCCTGAGCGCCGACCTCGGGCGCGCCAGCTTCTCCGGGCGAACGAACCACCGTCGCGATCACCGTCCGCGCCTCCGCGCCCAATGCCGCGCCGAGCATGTCCGCCGATGCTGCCGCGCGATCAGGAGTGAGCGGCTGGAGCAGCACGTCGATCAACCCGTTGCAGCCGAGTCCGAGTCCCCAGACCGCATCGTCGTCGGCACGGGTATCATACGTGACCATTCGCGCAATGCCGGTCGCGTGCACCTCGAGCGCGTGCGCGCAGAGATCCGATTCAACGCACCCGCCACTCACGAGCCCCACGGTGGACCCGTCGATTCGGATCACCATGCGCGTCCCGACCCCGCCATAGCTGGAGCCGACCACGCGCACCACTGTGGCGAGGACGACGGATTCGCTTGCTGCGGACGCCAGACGGAGCGATTCAGCGATCGCGATGTGGCTGCTCATGGTTTGAATGTGAATGGCGGCTGGTGTCCCGTCCAGCGTCCGGACGCCGTGCTTGTCCGCAGGCGTCGCGGTCGGCATCTTCCGGCTCGGGTCGATCATGCGGGGGAGCCCGAAGCGATGAGAACCAGCAACCGAGGCGGCCGATCCAGATGCCAGCAGTAGGCAACAGCGTCGCCAGAAAGGACGGAATCGGGAAGGCTACGGGCGCCGCGAAATATGCCGACGACATCACGTTTCCCGGGATGCTGTTCGGACGTACGATCCGCTCGACGATTCCCCGCGGACGGATTCGCTCTATTCGCTTCGATTTCGACACGGCGGGATTCACCATCGTCGACTACCGCGACGTACCTGCCACGAACGCGGTCGACCTCATGGCGCAGGATCAGCCTTTCCTGGTGGAGACCGAGGTTCGCCACATGGCGGAGCCCATCCTTCTGCTCGCCCACGAAGATCGGGAGAAGCTGAACGCAGCGAGCGTCGAAATCGATTACGACGAAGAGGAGCCGCTGTTCGATCCCGAGCGATCGACGCAGGTTTTCAAGTCGATCGACATAGTGAAGGGCAACGTCTCGGCCGCGATCGAGAACGCCGATGTCATAGTCGAAGGGACGTACCGCACCGGGCATCAGGAGCACATCTACATCGAGCCAAACGGCGTCATCGCCGTGCCCGAGGATGGAGGGATCACGATCCACGGCTCGGTGCAGTGTCCCTTTTACGTCATCAAGGCTTTGCGATGCCTGCTCGGCTCCGCGCATCCGAACGTGCGTGTTATCCAGACCGAGACGGGCGGCGGATTTGGCGGGAAGGAAGAGTACCCGTCGATGATCGCAGGGCACGCAGTCATGCTCGCGATCAAGTCCGGCAGGCCCGTGAAGATCATTTACGATCGCGTCGAGGACATGGTCGCCACGACGAAGCGGCATCCCGCGATCGTGCGGCACCGTACGGGACTCACGCGCGACGGCCGGCTCGTGGCGATGGATATCGACGTGCTCATGGACGGCGGCGCATACGTGACTCTCAGTCCGACAGTGCTTTCCCGCGGCTGCATCCACGCGGCCGGCCCATACCGCTGCGACGACATCCGCATTCAGGGACGCACGGTCTTCACCAACACGCCGCCGAACGGCGCGTTCCGCGGTTTTGGGGCGCCACAGACTGAATTCGCTGTCGAGGTCCACATGGACCGCATAGCGGAGCAGCTGGGGATCGACCCTGTCGAGCTTCGCCGGATCAACGCGCTCCGGCCGGGCGACAGGACGGCCACGGGACAGACGCTGCGCGATGACTGCAGCGCGCACATGGTGCTCGAGGAAGCCATCAAGCGCACGGATTTCTCGCGAAAGCGCAAAGAGTACAAGGGCACCAATCGTACGATCGGGCTTGCGCTGTTCTATCACGGCGCGGGCTTCACCGGCGCGGGCGAGAGGAACCTCAAGTCGAAAGCACGGCTGGAGCTGACTCCGACCGGGGTCCGCATCGCTACCGGCAGCACGGAGATCGGCCAAGGAACGCGGACCATGCACGCGCAGATCGTGACCGATGCGCTGGGCATCCCGTATGAGGACGTGGAGGTCGCGCAGCCGGACACGTCGAAGGTTGCGGACAGCGGGCCCACGGTTGCGTCGCGGACGTGCATGGTCGTCGGCAAGATTCTCGAGGAGTGCGCGCACGAGATGAAGGAGAAGCTTGGCGGTCTCACGCCGGCGGAGTACTACAAGCGCAGCGGACCCTTCACGGTGGAGCGGATGTACGAGCCGCCCGACTGGATTCAGTGGGACGACAAGACGTACCTGGGCGACGCGTACGCGACATACGGCTGGGGGTGTGACGTCGTCGAGCTGGAGCTGGATCCCGATACCTACGAAGTGCGGCCGCTGAAGGTCACCGCTGTGCAGGAGTTTGGGCGCCCAATCCATCCGGCGCTCGCGCGCGGGCAGATCGAAGGAGGCACGGCGCAGGGCATGGGCTACGCCCTGCTCGAGCGCGTGGTGATGCGCAACGGCGTGATGGCGAACTCGACGTTGACCAATTACACGATCCCGACCACGCTCGACATGCCGGAGATGGACATCGTCATGCTGGAGAATCCGTATCCCGGCGGTCCGTTCGGGGCGAAAGGCCTCGGCGAGCTTCCGATGGACGGACCGGCGCCGGCCGTTGTGAATGCGTTGCGGCACATGGGGCTCGACATCCGGGAGATACCGGCGACGCCGGAGCTGATCGCCAATTGTGTGGCGCGCGCATGAGGTTCATGCTCAACGGCGCCGTGAAGGAAGTGGCGACGCACCCCGCTGCTCGCCTCATCGACGTGCTGCGCGAAGAGTGCGGTCTCACCGGTACCAAGGAAGGCTGCGGTGAAGGCGAGTGCGGCGCGTGCACCGTTCTGATCGACGGCGAGCCGGTCTGCTCGTGCATCATTCCGGTGGCGCAGGTTGCGGACGCGGAAGTCACGACCGTCGAGGGGCTGAATGGCGAGCATCCTCTGCAGAAGCTCTTCATGGATGAAGTGGGCGCGCAGTGCGGCATCTGCACGCCGGGGATGATCATGGCGGCGCTATCGCTCGGCCCCGCTCCCACTCTGGACGAAGTGCGCACGGCGCTGGCCGGCAATCTCTGTCGGTGCACCGGCTACTCGGCCATATACCGGGCGGTCATGAAGTGGCGCGGGATGACTGCCGGCGATACGCCCGGATCGGCGGTCGTAGCGTGAGGACCGCGGTCTCGGAGCTGGACATGACCAGCGCGTCGTCACTTGACGAAGCGCTGCGAGCGCTTCGGGATGAAAAACGAACTCCCATTGCGGGCGCGACCGACCTGTATGTGGCGCTGAACTTTGGCACGCTCGAGCAGCGGAAGTTTCTGGATATCTGGGCCGTTGACGAGCTGCGCAACATCTCGGAGCGTGGCGACATGCTCGTCCTCGGCGCGCTGGCCACTTACACGTCGATGATCCGCTCGCCGCTGGTCGTGAAGCGATTGCCGATGCTTGTCGAAGCGGCGCGCCAGGTCGGCGGTGCCCAGATACAGAACCGGGGGACGATCGGCGGCAACATCGCGAACGGATCGCCGGCAGGGGACTCGCTCCCGGTGCTCGCTGCGGCCGACGCCGTCGTCGTGCTCCGGAGCGCGGACGCCGAGCGTCGCGTGCCGATCACCGAGTATTACACAAGCTACCGCGCGAGCGTGATGCGTCCGGACGAGCTGATCGTCGCCGTGGAGATCCCGCCGGTAGAAGGGAAACAGTGGTTCCGGAAGGTCGGGACGCGGGCCGCGCAGGCGATCTCGAAGATCGTCGTCGCCGGAGTGCGGTCGGCGGAGCCGCGCATCTCGTTCGGGAGCGTTGCCCCAACCGTAATGCGAGTGCCGCTGACCGAGCGTGCGCTGGCTTCCGGCGCAGGGATCGACGAAGCCGTCCGGGTGCTAGCGCAGGAAATCGCCCCGATCGACGACATCAGATCCACGGCGGAGTATCGCCTCCGGGTAGCGACCAATCTTCTGCGCCGATTCTGGACGGAAACCGCGTGATCGCGGCGGCTGCCACGCGCGGTTGAACCGTGATGATGTTCGTTGCAAGCCGCGGGCGCGAGAAGTGACAGGGAACATGGACATGGTCCTCCGCAGCCGGCGGGTAGCGACCCTCGAAGGCGTGCGGCCCGCTTCGATTCACGTTAGCAGCGGTCGCATCGTGAGGGTTGAAGGGTGGGATGACGTGACCGCCGGCGCGGCGCTCGTCGACACGGGCGACTTGCTGGTGATGCCCGGCATCGTCGATACCCACGTCCATGTCAACGAGCCCGGCCGTACGTCCTGGGAAGGATTCGAGACGGCGACCCGCGCGGCCGCCGCCGGGGGCGTGACGACCATTCTCGACATGCCTCTCAATTCCATTCCGGCTACGACGACCGTGAAGGCGCTCGAGGCGAAGCGTGCCGCGGCCAGCGGCAAATGCGTGGTGAACGTGGAATTCATCGGGGGCGTTGTGCCCGGAAACACATCCGAGCTGGAAGGCCTCCGCGACGCAGGGGTGCGGGCGTTCAAGTGCTTCCTTTCACCGTCTGGCGTCGACGAGTTTTCGCACGTGACGGAGCGCGACCTGAGCAAGGCATTCCCTGTGCTGTCGCGGCTCGGCCTGCCCCTGATGGTGCACGCCGAAGATCCCGCGCTGCTGCTCCCGAGTGCGAGCTCGCCTTTGTATGCGTCGTATCTCGCATCGCGCCCGATCGACGCGGAGCATTCGGCCATCGAGCTTCTCGTCGGGCTCATGAACAGGTCACCCGCGCCCGTGCACGTCGTGCACCTGTCATCGGCCACTTCGGTCGGCATCACTCGCGCGGCCAGGGTCCGCGGTTTACCGCTGTCCGTCGAGACATGTCCGCACTACCTCACTTTTGCCGCGGAGGAGATTGTTGACGGGGCTACCGAGTTCAAGTGCGCGCCTCCCATCCGCTCCGCGGAAGAGCGCGAAAACCTGTGGCAGGCGCTCCTCGCCGGCGAGATCGACCTTGTCGCGTCCGACCATTCGCCGTGCCCTCCGAGCATGAAGCGGACACACGGGGATTTTTCCTCCGCGTGGGGCGGGATCGCGTCGCTTCAGCTTTCGCTCTCGGCTGTCTGGACGGGAGCGCGGTCGCGCGGGATACCGCCCGAGCGACTGGCGCAGTGGATGAGCGCGGCCCCCGCGAGGCTCGCGGGATTGGATGGAAGCAAAGGTGCGCTTGCGCCAGGTTACGATGCCGATATCACCGTGTGGGATCCCGATGCGCGGTTCGTCGTCGACCCTGCGAGCCTGCTCCACAGGCACCAGGTCACCCCGTATGCGGGCCGCGAGCACTACGGAATCGTGCGAAGGACTTATGTTGGTGGACGACTGGTGTTCGGCGACGATCTGAGCTCATGACCGCGATGAATGAACGCCCCGATTTCACGGACCTTCCGGACCTGGCTGCCGCGCGCTTTGGCGGCGAGGTCGTAGCGGCGAACGATGATTTTTTCGCCCCCAAGGAATCGCTCGTGAAGGCTGAAAAGCCCGAGTGGCGCGAGGGAGTATACACCGATCGCGGCAAATGGATGGACGGCTGGGAGACGCGCCGCCGACGCACGCCCGGACACGACTGGGCGATCGTAAGACTGGGGATCGAGGGGATCGTCCGCGGGGTCGTGATAGACACGAGCTATTTCACCGGCAACTATCCCGAGCACGCGAGCATCGACGCTTGCGCAATGGAAGACGCCGTTTCCGGCGACCGCATGGCACGCGACGACATGCCCTGGCAGCCCTTGCTCACAAAGTCGCCGCTGAAAGGCGATGCGGTCAACGTTTTTGCTGTAGAGGGTCGATCGCGAGTCTCCCACCTGCGATTGAACATCTTTCCCGATGGCGGCGTCGCGCGCCTGCGCGTGCACGGGGAGGTTGTCCCCGACGAGCGGATCTTCCGCCAGAACGCCGAAGCCGATCTCGCCGCGATGGCCAACGGCGGCTTCGTGGTCTCATGCAGCGACATGCATTACGGGAACCGGCAAAACCTGATCATTCCCGGCCGCTCGACCCACATGGGCGACGGCTGGGAGACGAAGCGGCGGCGGGGACCGGGACACGACTGGTCCGTTATTCGACTGGCGCGAAGAGGCGAGATAAATCGGATCGAGCTCGACACCGATCATTTCAAGGGAAACGCGCCCGGCAGCGCGATGCTCGAGTGCTGCGACGTAGGCAGTTCGTTCGATCCGAACAGCGCGCATTGGAATGAGCTGCTGGCGCAGACTCCGCTTGAAGCCGATGCACAGCACCGGTGGGATGGCTTGCCCGGCAGAGCCGCGACGCACGTCAGATTGAACATCTATCCCGATGGTGGGGTTGCGCGGCTCAGGCTCTTCGGCCGCGCCGTCGCATGATCAGCCTCCGACGAGCGTGAATCCAACCGTCGCCGAGCTCGACCTGATGCCGGCGGACCGCGCATCGCTGCTTCTCAGCGACTGTTGCGGGTCGACGCACTGGGTATCCGGCATGGTGGCGCGTCGTCCGTTCGGATCGATTGAGCGCGTTCTATCCATTGCGGACGACGTGTGGAACTCGTTGGGTCCGGACGATTGGCGGGAAGCATTCTCGCACCATCCCAGGATCGGCGAGCAGCGAGGCTCCGCGCGCCAGAGTGAGCGCGGCGCTGCGTGGGCGGCCGGCGAGCAGGCCGGCGTGGGAGGCGCGCCGGATTACACTCTCAAATCTCTCGCCAGCGTCAACCGCGAGTACGAGCAGCGGTTCGGCTACATCTATATAGTGTGCGCGAGCGGCAAGGCCGCGGATGAGATGCTCGCCGGCGCCGAGCAGAGGTTGCGCAACGACGCCGGGACGGAGCTGTTGGTCGCGGCCGAAGAGCAGCGCAAGATCACCCGGCTCAGGCTGGAAAAACTGCTGGGACAAGGAGACAGACATTGAGCACCCTCAGCACGCACGTTCTCGATACGTCGCTCGGGCGCCCGGCCAAGGGAATCAGGGTCACCCTCGAGCAGGGTGCCGAGGTCATCGGAACTGGAGTTGCCGACGCCGACGGCCGCGTCGCGGAGATTCAAAGCGGCCCTCCGCTGGCCGCGGGTATCTACCGTCTGAGATTCCTGGTGGAGGAGTACTTCGCGCAGGATGGGCGCGAATCGTTTTACCCGGAGATTACGGTGAATTTCCGCGTGGAAGCGAATGAGCATTACCACGTTCCGCTGCTGCTCAGCCCCTTCGGCTACACGACATATAGGGGCAGCTGACGGGAGCCGTCAGCGCTGCGTGGCCCAGCGGCGCAGCAGCTCGCGCTCTGATTCGGTAATCCCGGTCTTGTTGGCCGGCGGCATAGTGCGACTCACCACCGCCCGGTCGTGGATGCGCGCTGCTCGCGATTCGATTTGCTCGGGCGTGTCGAACGGAACGCCCCCGGGCGCTGCGCCAAAGGACCTGTCACTGGGCAGCGCCGAATGACACGCGGTGCAGCGGCGGTCGATAACACTGCGCACGTCGGCGAAGCTCACGGGGTCCGGTGAACTGGCAGCTGCAACCGCGGCAGATGTGGATCCGAGACGGATCACCGAGTACAGCGAGATCAATCCCAGGACCATGGTCGCCGCGAGAAGCGCGGGCCAGGCGCGCAGCGTATAGCGAATGTTGAGGACGTGCCGCACCGCTACCCCTGCGGCGATCAGGATCAATAGAAGAGCCCAGCTCAGACGGTTTCCGTAGACCGTCGGAAAATGACTGCTGATCATCAACACGATGACCGGGAATACGAAATAGTTGTTGTGAATCGAAACACGCTTCGCGCGGGCCGAGACGGCGGGATCCGGCGCTCGCCCTTCGGCGATCGAAGCGACGAGCTGTTTCTGCGAGGGAACAATGGTACTGGCGACATTCAGCGCCATGAGCGTGCCCAGCATCGCGCCGACGTGCAGAAACGCCGCGCGGCCGCTGAGCAGCTGTGTCAGCGCAACAGCAATTGCCGTAAGTCCGGCGACCCATACGGCTGTGGCGATGCGCGGTGCGCGCGGCGCGACAAGGCGTTGCATGGCCTCGTACAGCACACGGCCTCCGATGATCGCGCCGATGCCGACCATCACCGCTTGGTTGTGGCTCAGGAGCGCTACACCCGGGTCCGTCATGGCGGCGCGGCCTCCAGCCCAGTAGACCGCGATGAGAAGCACCACGCCGCTCCACCACGTCGTCATCGCTTGCACGACGAACCAGTGCAGCGGCTTCGGGAGTGGACGCCCTCCCAGCAGCGTCTTGTCCACGTAGTAAAACGCGCCGCTGTGCAGCAGCCAGATCTCGCCCAGCGATCCGGGCGCCGCATCCTTCGGGGGCTCGAGGTTTCGATCGAGCCAGTTGAACAACAGGGAGTTGCCGACCCACATGATGCTGGCGATTACGTGCACCCACCGAGCGAGGAGATCCACCAGCTCCCAGCCCGTGCCGCTCATCGCTTTGCCCGCATGATCTTCACGAACGACCGTCCCCGGAAATCTTCCTCGGTAAGGCTCGTCATCTTCAGTGCCTCTTCCTCGGTGATCGCCCCGGAGTTGATGCCGCGCAGGAAGAAGTTCAGCAGTCCCTGGCCGGTCGCAGCATCGTCGAACACGTCGCCGACGAGCGTCGCCTGCGCGGCCTTGCCGACGAAGTTCCTGAGACGAACGCCCGCGGCGTCGATGCCGTCCAGAAAGAAGCTGTACAGCGCCGCGTACCGCGTCACCAGCTGCGCGGGATGAAGGTCCCATCCCTGATAGAATCCGCCGGCGAGCGAGTGCCGGACATCGTCGAAGTGGAGCCGCCACGCGGCGTGCACGCTGCCAGCGTTCTCCGCCTGCTGCTGCTTCGTGAGCGCGGGGCCGCCCTTCGCCTCCCTGTGCACGGGAACGGGCATGACGGTCGTCGAGCCATCGGACAGCCACACGTCGGTGCCGGCGAATGCCACCTGCATGAAATGCTTGGCGAACTCGCACGCCGGATGCTGCATGCGCTGGTACGCCGCTGTGATGTTGATGCCCGCGGTGTAGTCGTACGTGCCGAAATGCGCCCCACGGAGCCGCCCGTCCGATACTTCGAGCAACCTTGGCAGAAGCGATCTGCCACTGGCGTCCAGGATGATCTGAGGGGTCTCGACCATCGCCTCGAACTTCAGAGTGCCGTCAGCCAGGCCAAGCTTGCGCTCGAGATGGCGAAGCGCTGAAACGGCGAACTCGACTTGCTCGATGATCGTGATCTTGGGAACCGTCACGATCCATCGATCCGGCATCCCGCCGGATTCGGCGAGCGCAGTGTAGACGAGGTCGAGCGTTCGGATGCTGCGACCGCGCAGCTCTTCGTTGAGCGGCTTGATTCGCATCCCGATGAAGGGGGACAGCGAGCCGTCGCGCATGCCCTTCGCCAGCCCGGTGGCCACCGCTGCGGCGTGGCCGTCCTCTTCGGCGTCAGGCCGGTGTCCGTATCCGTCCTCGAAATCGATCCGGAAGTCCTCGAGGGGCTCGCGTGAAAGCTTGTCGCGAACGCGCTTGTCGATCGTCGCCAGCGCGGGATGGTCGGAGATGCCGAGGGCCTTTCCGAGCGTCGCAGGGTCGGGTGCGTATGTATTGAGCGCGCGCAGCGCCACAGAGCCGAGCTTCGCTACCGTGTCAGCGGCGAACAGTTGCGCGCCGCCGTACACGGTATGCACCGGCTGCCGTCCCGGACTCTCGCCAGGGTGCGCCGCAGCGAAGGCGAGGTTCGCTTCGCGCAAGGCGGCCACTGCTTCCACGAGGATGCTGGTGTCCATTGGTTTCGTCATCCGTTGTACACCTTGCCGCCCCTGGCGCGATACATCTCGAGCACTTCGCGCGCCTCGTTCCTGAGCATGTTGCGTTCGATCACGATCCCCCGGTCTTCCAGGTACTTGTACGACTCGGCAAACACCGGCCCCTCCTCGAAATTGAGCTGCGAGGCATCCTCCCGCGCGGCTCCATAAACGACGCGGCGGACACCGCTCCAGAGCGTGGCTCCCAGGCACATCGCGCACGGCTCGCACGACGTGAACAGTTCGTGTGGCGAAAGTGCGGGGGAGTTGAGCGTAAAAGATCCCACCCTCTGCTGCGCGAACATGAATGCCATGACCTCGGCGTGCAGAGCGCAGTTGTTGTATCGCACCACGCTGTTCATCCCCACGGAAATGAGCTTTCCGCTCGCCTGGTCGAAGATGGCCGCGCCGAACGGGCCACCCGTTCCGCGCTCCACGTTCTCTCGCGAGACCGCGATCGCCAGCGACATCCGCTCGCTGTCCGATCCATACGTCCGGCGCCAGTCCACGACCGAATTCACCCATTCGGGATATTCGACGTGGATCACGGGGTGGTTGCGTTCCTGTCTCACAGCGGGAATGTTGCCGCCTTGCCGACCGCCGCGAAAGGCGGCCCAGGCCACCAATTTCCGGGAACGGAAAAAGCACTCATCCTAGCCATGCCGAACACTCCAGCGTACGCCGCGCCGTCCAAGACGGCTCCTCTCGGTCCGCACACCATCGACCGGCGCGAGCCGGGCCCCCATGACGTGCTGATCGACATAGCCTTCTGCGGGGTGTGCCACTCCGACATCCACCAGGTGCGCGACGAGTGGGGAGGATCGATCTACCCCATGGTGCCCGGGCACGAGATCGTCGGGACCGTCGCGGGCACGGGAAATCGCGTCACCCGCTGGAAGGCGGGCGACGTGGTTGGCGTAGGCTGCTTCGTCGATTCCTG
The DNA here is from genome assembly GCA_013817305.1 of Gemmatimonadaceae bacterium. GTDB lineage: Bacteria > Gemmatimonadota > Gemmatimonadetes > Gemmatimonadales > Gemmatimonadaceae > JACDCY01. The sequence goes on from JACDCY010000001.1 coordinate 13,395, forward strand.
CCGCGACTGCGCGGCGTGCAAGTCCGGCGAGGAGCAGTACTGCGAGAACGGAATGACCCCGACGTACAACGGCCGCGAGCGCGACGGGAAGACGCCAACGTTCGGCGGGTACTCCACGCGAATCACCGTCAACGAGGATTACGTGGTCAGGATTCCCGGCGGCATTCCGCTGGACGGAGCGGCCCCGCTTCTGTGCGCAGGCATCACGACGTATTCGCCGCTCCGGCATTTCGGAGTGAAGCCGGGGGACAAAGTCGCGATCGTCGGGCTCGGCGGGCTCGGCCACATGGGCGTCAAGATCGCGAAAGCGATGGAGGCGCATGTGACGGTGCTGAGCCACTCACCGGGCAAGCGCGGTGATGCCATCGCACTCGGAGCCGACGATTTCATCTCGACCGCGGATGCCGCGGTGTTCGCGCAACACAAGAGCCGGTTCGATTTCATTCTCGACACGGTTTCCGCCGTGCACGACTACAACGCGTACCTGCGCATGCTCCGGCTGGACGGGACGATGGTGTTGGTCGGCATACCGGATCCGACGCCAGTATCAGCTGGTCCGCTGGTGTCCCGTCGCCGGCGGCTTGCGGGGTCTTCCATCGGCGGGATACGCGAGACCCAGGAGATGCTGGACTTCTGCGCGGAGCATCGCATTCAGGCGGACGTCGAGGTCATCTCGATCGACAAGATCAACGAAGCGTACGAGCGGATGCTGCGGAGCGATGTGCGCTATCGGTTCGTGATCGACGTGTCCACGCTTCACGCCGCTGCCGCGAGATGACCGCGACCGTCACGCCGGATCAGTTCTTCGCGGTGGACATACGAGTCGGCCGTGTGCTATCCGCCGAGCCGTTTCCCGAGGCGAGGAAGCCAGCGATCAAGCTGACCATCGATTTCGGCGAGATAGGAGTCAAGCGTTCGAGCGCTCAGCTCACGCTGCACTACAAGCCCGAGGACCTTGTGGGAAAGCTCGTCGTCGGAGTAGTGAATTTTCCGCCGCGCCAGATCGGTCCGTTCATCTCGGAGGTACTCGTGCTCGGTGCGTGTTCCGCGCCGGGCAACGTCGTTCTCCTCAGCCCCGATTCAGACGTCGCGCCGGGAACTCCCATCGCATGATGAAGGCGCTCCGCTCCACGGGCGTGCACGAGCCCTAGCCCGTCAGCTTGGGCATGCCGCGCTTGCGCGGCGCGAGGGGCCGATGTAGTGTAGTACACACACTGCAACACTGAGCACTGATGCTTGTCACCCTGGACTCCCGCGACGACCGGCCGCTGTACCTGCAGATCGTGGATCAAGTCCGGCGCGCGCTCCTCGATGGCACGCTCCGGGCCGAGGACCCCCTGCCTTCGGTCCGGGAGCTTGCCGGCGAGCTGGTGGTGAATCCGCGCACGGTGTCGCAGGCCTACCGGGAGTTGGAGGGCGAGGGCGTGATCTACATACGGCGGGGACAGGGCACCTTCGTGGCGCCCAACATTCACCCGGACCGACGGGAGCGGCGCCCCCTTGTTCGCGGGGTGGCCGAGCGCGCCCTGATCGAGGCGCGGCGCAACGGGCTCGGGGTGGAGGAGCTGGTCACGATGATCCGGGAATTGGCGGCCGAGGACGGGGGGGAGCGCTCCCCGTCGACGACCGCCGTGAGATCGGGCGAGGAGGGAGGAGCCGCGTGACCCACACCAACGCATCAGCGAGCGACTACGCGGTCTCCACCCACGGGCTGTGCAAGCGGTACGGCCGCGACACGGCTCTCGATCAAGTGGGCCTGCGAGTGCCCGACGGGGCGGTGTACGTCCTCGTCGGCGTCAACGGCGCCGGCAAGAGCACCCTGTTCAAGCTGCTGATGAACCTGGAGCGGCCGGACGCCGGCACCGCGGAGGTCTTCGGGCTCGACACCGGGCGGGCGGGGTCCGAGGTGAGGGCGCAGGTGGGCTACGTGCCCGACCGCCAGGATGCCCCCTACCGGTCGATGACGTCCGCCCGTCTGCTCCGGCACGCGGCGGCCTTCTATCCAAAGTGGGACCACGCCTACGCCGACCACCTCACTCACGCTCTCGGCGTCCCGCCACAGCAGCGGGTCGGCGGGCTGTCGAAGGGGGAGACGAGACGCCTCCAACTCGTGCTGGCGCTCGCGCACCGCCCTCCGCTTCTGCTGCTCGACGAGCCGACGGACGGCCTCGATCCGGTGGTCCGGAGGCGCGCGCTGGCGCTGCTGGCCGAGCACCTGGCCGACGCGCCTACCACCGTCCTGATGTCGACGCATCACGTCCACGAGGTCGAGAGTCTGGCGGACCACGTCGGCGTGCTCCGGGACGGGCGCCTGGTGGCGCAGATGACGCGCGAGGAGCTGCGGCGCACGGTGCGGAGCTATCAGCTGGAAGTACCCGACGGCTGGGCGCCGGGTGAGCTGCACGCAGTCGAATTGCGACGCTCCAGCGCTGGGCGCGATGTCCGATGCACCCTGGTGGGCGAGGAACAGCAGGTCACGCAGCGTCTCACCGCTTCCGGCGCGCGCGTGCGCCAGGTGAGCACATTGGCGCTCGAAGACGCGGCGCTCGCCTTCCTTTCGGAGGACGCGTCATGACGACGACCCAGGAGTTACAGGGCGCCGATGGGCGCACGCAGCGTGAGAGGCCGCCCGTGCCGCGGCTCCGCGACGTGCTCCGAGCGCAGCTCCGCGCGACCGGCTTCGCGCTACGCGTGCCGGTCGTCCTCGCGGCCGCGTTTGCGGTGCTTGCCACGTTGAACGTCGTGCTCGGGGTCATCAGCCGAGACGGAGTGACCAATATTCATGCTGAGCCATCACCCCTGCCCGGCTTTATCGGTGCGCTGCTGCCCCTTGCCGTGTGGGCGCGAGAGGAGCACTTCGGGGCAGGCTTCCTCTGGACGCTCCCTGTCGACCGCCGCCGGCATGCCTTGATCAAGGTTCTCGCCGGGTGGCTGTGGATGATGGGAGGCGTAGCGCTCTACGCGCTCTGGCTGCTCGTGCTAGCCCTCGTGTCCGGCGGGGAGGTGCTGCCGGTTGAGTCGCTCATGATCCTCAGCGCACCCGGCCGCCCTTCGAGCCCGGTCGACCCGGCGTTGCTTCAGACCGTACAGTGGGCCCCCGGACTGCTGATCTGGGCTGTCCCGTTCGCAATGGCGACCGCAACCTACCTCTGCGGCAGCGCATTGGTGCTGGGAATTCACCGCCCGCTCCGCTGGGTCGTCGGCGCCGTGATCGTGTTCGCAGTCGCGTCCACTGCGGCTCACCTCGCGAGCCCGCTGCTTGGCTTGGGTTGGCTGGAGGGCGCGCCAGAGAGCGTCGTATCGCGGCTGTTCGAAGGCCGCTACGGACTCGAGGCGCTGATCACCCTGCGGACTTGGTCGCTCGACACCAGGGCGACCCTGACCACCGGGGAGGTAGTGCAGATCTGGTCGGCGGTCCCGGACCTCCACGAATGGGTCATTGCCGCCGCGCTCTGGACCGGCGCCGGCCTGCTCGCCCTCTGGGCCGCGGCCTCCCGACATCGCGAGCGACGCGCCTGAGCGCGACATCGCTTCCTCTTCCGACATCGACTCCATCACAACCACCGACTTCTGCCAACCATCATGTCATACACGTCTCGCGTTCTCATCATCGCTGCAATCGCTGCAATCTCTGCACTCCCGCTACGCGCGGCGGCCGCCCAGCTCCCTGCCGGAACGACGCCGCCAACGGCAGAGGTACTGGCGGCGCGGATCGATTCCGTCGTGAGAGCGGACATCCTTCCGCGCGGATTTCCGAGCGTCTCTATCATGATCACGCGGGGTGGCCGACCGGTGCTCGAGCGCACGTGGGGAGTCGCGAACGTCACCACGGGCGAGAAGGCAGGCCCGACGACGACCTACAACATCGGATCGGTGGCCAAGCAGTTCACCGCCGCGCTGGTCCTCAAGCTCGTCGATGGCGGAAAGCTGTCACTGACGGATTCCGTCGGCCGTCATCTGCAGGGGCTCCCGCCGGAGTGGAATGCCATCCGCATCGAGCAGCTGCTCAATCACACGTCAGGCCTTGCCGGTGGCATTCTGGTCCCGGGTGGGGATACCGCCAACGTGCCTGGCGATTCGCTCATCGCGCTGGCTGCGGGGGCGATGCTCAATTCGCAGCCGGGGACGGTGCACGCGTACTCCAACACCGGGTACATGCTGCTCGGCGTCCTGATCGAGAAGATGCACGGCAAGCCATACGGCGTGGTGCTGCGCAACGAGATCACGCGACCGCTTGGCCTCACCTCACTCGGCTGGTGCGGAGGCATGGCAGGGGACCGTGCAGCGGCTGGATACATCCGCACGAGCGATGGCAAGGCGATGCCACGCGGCGACGTGCACCCATCGCAGGGCCTCGGCGCATCGGCCATCTGCTCGACAGCGGGCGACATCGAGCGGTGGAACCAGGCGCTGCACGGGGGCAGTGTGCTTTCCGCTGCGTCCTACGCGGCGATGACGACCCCACGCGGCGCCGCGACGGGCAAGTACGGATTCGGGCTCGTTCCGCGCAAGTCGCCGTGGGGCACTCCAGCCATCGTGCACGATGGAGAGGACGATGGCTTCTCATCGCACAACGCCTGGTTTCCGGCGGATTCACTCTCGGTGACGCTGCTGTACAACGCGCTCCCGCGACACGAGGTGGGAATGGCAGAGTTCATCGGGACCATCGCGGCAGGCGGAACGCCACGCCCCATTCGTCCGATGCCCGTCATCGAGCTTCCCGTTGCCGCCACGCAGGGCCCAGGGCGACCGAAGTTCGTCGGGGCGTACGAGATCGGGGTCGGTCGCGTGATCATGGTGACCTTCGAGGAGGGGAAGCTGTACGTCACGCTCCCGGGAGGTGACCCGCAGCAGCTGTTCCTCCAGTCGGGCACGACGTACGGGATGGGCAAACCCGAGTCGGCCACGACCATCACGTTTCGGGAAGACGCGAATGGCGTGGTGACGGGATTCACGGTGCGGTCGGATGAGGGCGATAGGGAGCTGAGGAAGGTGAAGTAGTGAAAGCGGAACACGTCGCACACACCCGTCAAGGATGACTCGCATGCAGAACCAGATCGCCAGCCGCTTCTTCGCCGCCGCGCTGCTCGCCGCCGTTGTGATGCCGGCAACGGCGGGTGCCCAGTCGGTTGCTCGGCAGCCGGCCGCCGTCGCGCGCGCGACTGGCAGCCAGCCGGTCGAGATCGAGCTCCGGAGCGCCGCCCGGACCGTGGCGCCGGGCGACACCATCCCGGTGGCGATCCGGCTGCGCCCGAACCCGGGGTGGCACACGTACTGGCGTTATGCGGGGGACGTCGGCAGCCCGCCGATGATCTCCTGGCGCCTGCCGGACGGCTTTACCGCCGCCCCGCTGCGCTGGCCGGCGCCGGTACGGATCGAGGCGCCAGCGGTCGCGTCGTACGGCTACAAGCGCGAGGTGCACCTCCTGGGCGCGGTGCACGTGCCGCCGTCGGCGCGCGTGGGTTCGACCGCGAGGCTCGAGGCGACGCTTACGTGGGTGGTGTGCGACGTGGAGTGCATCGCCGGTGACGTCGACGTCGCGCTCGCCGTGCCCGTGGCCGCCAGGACGGTGGCCGATGCGGAAGTCGCGAGCGCGCTGGCCGCAGAGGCCGCGCACATTCCGGAGCGGCGTGACGGCTGGACGTTCCGCGCGGCCGTGGATTCCGCGAACGTGCTGCTGCACGCGTACCCGCCCGGTGACGCCGCCATGACGTCGGGGCTTGCTACGCCGCGCGTGCAGTTCTTCATCGACTCCTCGGGGGTGATCGACCACGCGGCGCAGCCACAGGTTCGCACCCTGCCGGTCGGCGTCGAGCTGCAGGTCGGTCGCTCCGCATACGCGGGCGGAACACCATCCCGGATCACCGGGGTGCTCGTGATCGACACCGCAGCCGCAGCGGGCGGTGACGCGCCCCGCATGCTGCTCGAGGTCGATGCGCCGGTCGTCGCCATGGCGCAGCTCGCCGCCGTGGCGCCACCCGCTCCTGGCCTCGCCGGGGGATTGGTCGCGCTCGCGACCGCGGCCCTGCTCGCCCTGCTCGGCGGGACGCTGCTCAACCTGATGCCCTGCGTGCTGCCCGTGCTGTCGATCAAAACGCTCGGCATCGCGGAAGCGGCCGCCCACGACTCGCGTACGGCGCGACGGCACGTGCTGCTGTTCGGGGCCGGCGTGCTCGTGTCGATGTGGGCACTCGTGGGCGTACTGCTCGCCCTCCGCGCTGCGGGCACGGAAGTGGGATGGGGCTACCAGCTGCAGAATCCGGTGGTGGTCGGCGCGCTCGCCCTGCTCATCTTCGCGGCGGGACTCAACATGGCCGGCGTGTTCGACCTCAGGCCGGTCGGCGGGAGTCTCTCCGCCGCGACGCGCAGCGCGCCCCGCAGCACCGAAGCCTTCCTGAGCGGCGTGCTCGTCACTGCGCTGGCGACGCCGTGCTCGGCGCCGTTCCTCGCCGCGGCGGTGGCGTACGCGGTCACGGGAGGGGCGGCCGAGTCGTTCGTCGTGTTCACGGCGCTGGGGCTCGGCCTCGTCTGGCCGCTGGCGATGGTCGCCGCGGTACCACGGCTGCGCGCATGGGTGCCGAAGCCGGGCGCGTGGATGGTCACGCTCCGCCAGGTGCTCGCCTTCCCGCTCTTCGCCACCGTGGTGTGGCTCGCCTGGGTGCTCGGCCGGCAGGCCGGAGTGAACGCGCTCGTCGCGCTGCTCGGCGCGTGCACCCTGCTCGCCTTCGGGCTGTGGGTGCTCGGCCGGTTCGGCACCATCGCGGAGACTAAGGGCCGTCGCCGCTTCGCACAGGGCCTCGCAATCGCGACAGCTGCCGGCGCGCTGGCGCTGGTCTCCGGTGCATCCGCGCAGGGCGCGGCCACGCCTGGCGTCGTGCAGGCGGGGGGCGCGACCTCGCCGGGCGCGGATGAGGGCTCCCTCGCATGGACGCCGTACAGCACGGTAGCGCTGGAGGCACAGCGCGACAGCGGCCGCATCGTCCTGGTGGACTTCACGGCCGACTGGTGCCTCACGTGCAAGGTCAACGATCGCGTCGCGTTCGGATCGGAGGCCGTGCGCGCGGCGGTTCGTAATCGCGACGTCGTGCTGCTGCGTGCCGACTGGACCACGCGCGACCCCGTCGTGACGCGCGCACTCGCCGCCTTCGGGCGCAACAGCGTGCCGTTCGTCGTCATCTACCCCCAGGCGCGCGATGCTGCGCCCATCATCCTGCCCACGCTGCTGACCTCCGGCATCGTGACCAGCGCGCTCGAGCGCGCCGTTGCAGCTCCATCGGAAGTTCTCACCTCGGCCGCGTTGACGAGCGGCCGGATCGCACTGTCACCCTCACTCCAGGCAAAGCCATGACCGACACGACCAGGCCCCCGCGCCGCTCCCGCAGGATCCGTATCATCGCCGCAGTTGCCGGCGCCACACTGCTGCTCGTCGGCGGTGTCGCCGCCGCTGGTGTGCTAATCGACGAGGGCCCTGCGGTCCCGCGGCCGGCCCTCCTGCCGGTCGGCGACCCCGCACCGGCGTTCACGGCCACCGACACGCGCGGCGGATCGCACTCGCTCACCGGCTACGCCGGCAAGTGGCTCGTGCTCGAGTGGGTGAACCATGAATGCCCGTACACGAAGAAGCACTACGCGCTGGTGGACGGCGTCGGCAACACGCAGGCGATGCAGAAGGAGTACACGAAGCGCGGAGTCGCCTGGCTCTCGGTGGTGTCATCGGGCCCGGGAAAGCAGGGGTACACGACCGCGGCGGAAGCCGATGAGCTGACTCGCGAGAAGGGAGCGGCACCGACTGCCGTCATCCGCGACACGGCGGGCGTGCTCGGACGGCTCTACGGGGCCCGCAACACCCCGCAGTACGCGATCGTGGATCCGGACGGCATCCTGCGCTACGTGGGTGCGATCGACGACAAGCGGACGGCACGCTCCAAGGACATCGCGGGAGCCACGAACTACGTTCGCGCCGCGCTCGACTCCGGCCTCGCTGGCAAGCCGATCGCGATTGCGCAGACACAGCCCTACGGCTGTGACGTGAAGTACTGATGTGCATGACGCCCGACGGCGTCGTCTCCAGCGATCCGTCGGGCGGAGCGCGGCGGACCATCATCAACGGAGCTGGCAGATGAAGACGACGAAGACGAAGACACTCTTCGCGGTTGCGACCGTGGCGGCTTCCATGCTGCTGTGGGCCTGCACACACCTCGCCCCCGGCGGCACGGCGATCGACGACGACGACATCGCCGGTGTGGTGACGGGGCCGGGCGGCCCCGAGGCAGGGGTGTGGGTGATCGCCGAGACCTCCGACCTCCCGACGAAGTTCGCCAAGATCGTGGTGACCGACGACCAGGGGCGGTACCTCCTCCCCGACCTCCCGGAGGCGAGCTACGACGTCTGGGTGCGTGGGTACGGGCTGGTGGACTCGCCGAAGCAGCGGGCGGTGCCCGGGAGGACGCTGAACCTGCAGGCGACCCCCGCGCCGAATCCGCGCGCCGCAGCGGAGTACTACCCGGCCGGGTACTGGTACTCGCTGCTCAAGGTCCCGGCCGAGAGCGAGTTCCCCGGCACCGGCCCGGAGGGGAACGGGATCAACCCGAACATCAAGAGCCAGCCGGAGTACGTCCGGTTGGTGAAGAATAACGCCTGCATGGGCTGCCACCAGATGGGGAGCAAGGGGACGCGCGAACTGCAGCCCGCGCTCGGCACATTTGCGTCCTCCGAGCACGCGTGGGCGCAGCGGCTGCTGGCCGGCCAGGCGGGCGGGGCGATGATGGGCTCACTGCAGGGGATGGGAGCACCGCGCACGCTGCGGATGTTCGCCGAATGGACCGATCGGATCGCCGCGGGCGCCGTCCCGCCGACGCCGCCCCGCCCGCAGGGGATCGAGCGGAACGTGGTCATTACGACGTGGGACTGGGCGGACCCGAAGGCGTACCTGCACGACCTGGTCTCGACCGACCGGCGCAACCCGACGGTCAACGCCAACGGTCCGGTGTACGCCGTGCTCGAGGCGAGCGCCGACTACCTCCCGGTGCTCGACCCGAAGACCCATACGGCGACCCGGGTTCCCGTCACGCTCCGCGACGCGAGCGCCCCGCCGGTGGCGCCCCAGCAGGTCGCGGCCCCCTCCCCCTACTGGGGCACTGAGCCGATCTGGAACAGCCGGGCGAACGTGCACAACCCGATGCTCGACGAGCAGGGGCGCGTCTGGATCACCTCCAGGGTGCGTCCGCCGCCCAACCCGGACTTCTGCAAGGAGGGATCGAGCCATCCGTCGGCGCGCCTCTTCCCGCTCAACGCCTCGGGACGCCACCTGGCGGTGTACGACCCGAAGACGAAGGAGATGAAGCACGTCTCCACCTGCTTCGGCACGCACCATCTTATGTTCGCCGAGGACACCAACAGCACCCTCTGGATGAGCGGCGGCGGGCCGGTGGTAGGGTGGTTCAACACCAGGCTGTGGGACGAGACGGGGGACGAGGAGCGGGCGCAGGGCTGGACCGCGCTGATCGTGGACATCAACGGGAACGGCCGCCGCGACGAGCACGTAGAGCCGAACGCGCCCGTGGATCCCACCAAGGACAGGCGCATCAACACCGGGCAGTACGGCTCGGTGTACGCGCTGGCGCCGGCGCCGGACGGATCGGTGTGGGGGACGACGTTCGGGTTCCCCGGGGCGATCATCCGGCTGAGCCCCGGTTTGAACCCGCCGCACACCGCGCTGACCGAGATCTTCGAGGTGCCGTGGAACAACCCGGCCGTCGCGAACCAGGGCTTCTCCCCGCGCGGCGGCGACGTGGACCGGAACGGCGTGTACTGGTCCGCTCTGGCGAGCGGGCACATGGCCAGCTTCGACCGGCGCAAGTGCCGCGGTCCGCTGAACGGACCCACCGCCACCGGCCAGCACTGCCCGGAAGGGTGGACCTTCTACGCCGAGCCCCTCCCGCAGCTCGGCAACGTCACCAGCGCCGGGAGTGGGGAGGGGAGCTACTACACCTGGGTGGACCAGTTCAACACGCTCGGGTTGGGGGCGAACGTGCCGATCAACACGGGGAACCAGTCCGAGGGGCTCCTTGTCCTCAAGGACGGGAAGTGGGTCGTCCTGCGCGTCCCGTACCCGATGGGGTTCTACACCAAGTGGCTGGATGGCCGGATCGACGACCCGGACGCCGGCTGGAAGGGGCGCGGTCTCTGGGCCTCCATCAGCACCCGCGCGCCCTTTCACATGGAGGGGGGCAAGGGCGTCACGAGCAAGGCGATCAAGTTCCAGCTCCGGCCGCACCCGCTGGCGCGCTAGGAATGCTAAGCCTCCAGGACGTCAGCCACGTTTACGCCAACGGCACGCGCGCCCTCGATCATGTGACGCTGTCCATTCCGCGGGGCATGTACGGGCTGCTCGGTCCGAACGGCGCTGGTAAGTCCACGCTGATGCGGACGATCGCCACGCTGCAGGCCCCGACGGAGGGGAACATCCGCTTTGGCGACATCGATGTTATTGCCGAGCCCGACCGGCTGCGGCGCACCCTCGGGTACCTTCCCCAGGACTTTGGCGTCTACCCGCGCATCTCCGCGGAAGACATGCTCGACCACATGGCGGTGCTTAAGGGAATCGCCTCGAAGCCCGACCGCAGGTCGACCGTCGAGACGCTCCTGAATCAGACCAACCTGTGGAGCGTGCGAAAGAAGGCGCTCGCAGGGTACTCAGGGGGTATGCGCCAGCGATTCGGTATCGCGCAGGCACTGATCGGAAACCCCGGGCTGATCATTGTGGACGAGCCAACGGCGGGTCTCGACCCTGAGGAGCGGAACCGGTTCCTGAACCTGCTCGCCGAGATTGGCGAGAACGTCGTCGTGATCCTCTCTACTCATATAGTCGAGGACGTGTCCGATCTCTGTCCGCGGATGGCAGTGATGGTCGACGGGCGTATCCAGCTCGAGGGATCCCCGCTCGAGTTGCTCCAGGCCACTCGCGGCAGGATCTGGATGAAGACGATCGACCGCAGCACGCTCCCGCTATACCGCGAACGGTACGAGATCATCTCCACGCGCCTCTTCGCGGGGCAAACGATTCTCCACGTTCTGTCCGACGCCGATCCGGGCGACGGCTTTGCGCTCGCCGACGCCGGCCTCGAGGACGTTTACTTCTCGACGCTGGCGCGTGCCCGTCGTGCGGCCTGAGGCAAGCGATGCTGCTTGACGTCGCACGCTTCGAGTTTCGCTACCTGCTTCGCAATCCGCTGTTGTGGCTCACTACGGCGGCGATGTTCGCGATGTTCTTTGTCGGCGCGAGTGTAGAGGGCTTCGACCTTGGCAACGAGGGGGGGCTCGTCAAGAACGCAGCTTACGCAACGCTGCGGAACTACGTGATGATCTCGGTTTTTCTCATGTTCGTGACGACGTCGTTCGTCGCGAACGCTGTCCTCCGGGACGACGAGACAGGCTACGGCCCGATCATCCGCTCAACGGGGATCACCGGGTTCGAGTACGTGATGGGCCGCTTCCTCGGAGCTTTTGCTGTGGCCGCCGCCATCCTGCCCGCCGTGTCCTTCGCAACCCTGCTCGGCTCCGTGATGCCGTGGGCTCCCGCGGAACAGATCGGCCCCAACCGGCTCGTGGACCACCTGTACGGTTACTTCCTCGTCGGGCTTCCGAACCTGTTGATCCACGCGTCCGTTTTCTTCGCCTTGGCGACGATCACGCGCTCGATGATGGCGACGTACCTGGGCGTCGTCTTCTTCGTCTCCAGTTTTTTCGTTTTCCAGACCGGGTTCGTGGGCAGTGTCGGAATCGCGGTGGCCGAGCCGTTCGCGGGACGCGCCCTCACCAATGCAGTGCGGTACTGGACAGTTGCCGAACGCAACGTGAATCTCCCCGAGCTCACCGGAGCGTTGCTCTACAACCGATTGCTATGGGTCGGCATCGCGCTCTCTTGCGTGACACTCGCGTGCGTCATTTACCGCTTCGCCGATCAGGGGATGTCGAGGCGCGAGCGAAAGCGGCTGAAGCTTGCGCAGTCGTCGGCCGTGGACGCGGAGGCGGGTCGCGCAGTGAATACCACCGCCCTCGCTTCTCCCGATCATGGATCGGGAGCGCTGCGCGCGCTGCTCCTGATGCGTACCCGGTTCGAGATCACGCAGGTCGTACTGAGCCCGGCCATCGTGATCCTGATGGCGTGGGGCCTGTTCACCACGTTCTACGTCCTGGCGACGCGGGACGCTGCAGGGAGGCCGACCTACCCGACGACGTTGACGCTGATTCCGTATATCAAGGACGCCTTTGCACAGCTGCTGCCAATAATCGCGATCTACTATGCGGGCGAGCTCGTGTGGCGTGAGCGCGACCGGAAAGTGCATGAGATCGTCGACGCCACCCCGCTTCCGAACTGGGCGTACGTGGTGCCGAAGGCGCTCGCGATGGCCGTCGTGCTTTTTGGGATTGTGCTGATCAGCGTTGCCGCGGCTGTCAGCTTCCAGCTCTTCGCCGGCTTTACGGACGTTGAGCTCGGCAAGTATGTGCTCTGGTACGTGCTGCCGGCGACATGGGACGTAATGCTCCTGGCCGCGCTTGCGATCTTCGTTCAGGCGGTCAGCCCGCACAAGACTATCGGCTGGGGAGTCATGGTGGTCTTCCTCGTATGGCAGGCGTTCAACACGGCCATCGATCACAGCCTGCTGAATTACGGAGCGAGCCCAGGCATGCCGTTGAGCGACATGAACGGCGCGGGCTCATTCTGGAAGGGCGCGTGGACGGTTCGCGTTTACTGGGGAGCGTTTTCGGTCCTGCTGCTGCTTGCCGCACACTTACTCTGGAGGCGCGGTACCGAGATCCGGCTGCGGCCGAGGCTCGCCGGTGCGCGCCGGCGTCTGACGGGTACAGCGGGGTTGGTTGCTGCCGCGGCGCTCCTGATCTTCATCGGCACCGGTGTTTATTCGTTTTACAACATCAACATCCTTAACGGTTACAGGTCTCCTGTTGCCGAAGGGATGAAGCAGGCGCTGCTCGAGAAAAAATACTGGAAGTACGTTGACCTGCCCCAGCCGGCGGTCGCGAATATGACGCTGAGCGTCGACTTGTATCCCGAGGAGCTGCGGGCTGTGACGAAGGGGCGCTATCTGCTCCGCAACGAAATGTCCCAGCCGATCACAGACATCCATGTCAGACTGATGGAAGACGACCTGGAGCTGACCAGCGCAGCTATCGCGGGTGCGCGACTGGTCGTGGATGATGACGAGCTCGACTATCGCATCTTCCGTCTGGATTCGCCGATGCGAGCGGGCGAAGAGCGCATCATGAGCTTCGAGACGCGGCGCTGGCATCGAGGGTTTCGCAACGGGGCTCCGAATACTCGGCTCGTCGAGAATGGCACCTTTCTGAACAAGGACGAACTCACGCCCGTCATCGGGATGAGCCGCAACGGAACCCTCGAAGACGCAACAGCGCGAAAATATTTCGGCCTTCCAAAACGGGGTGGAAGAGCAAAGCTGGGGGATCTCGCCGCGACCGCTAAGGCCTCCGATCACGGTGGATGGACGACGGCGGACATCACCCTGTCGACGGCGGCAGGCCAGACGCCGATCGCCCCCGGCCGGAAAGTCTCGGACGTAACACGCGGCGCCAGGCGTATCGCCCGTTTCGTGTCGGAGGCGCCGATCCGCGAGAATTTCTCAGTCCAGTCTGCGCGTTACGCCGAAAAGCATCGCCGGCACGCTGGTGTCGATCTCACCGTCTACTATCATCCTGCGCGCGCGTGGAACGTCGACCGGATGCTCGACGCAATGGCGCCAGCGCTCGACTATTACCAGGCGAACTTCGGCCCGTACCAGTTCGACCACGTGCGGATCCTCGAGTACCCGGGGTACACGAACTTCGCGCAGGCCTTTGCGGGCACCATTCCATATTCGGAGACGTACGGGTTCATCGCCGATTTCCGGAAGCCGGAGACCATCGACCACGTGACGGCCACCACCGCGCACGAGCTGGCGCATCAGTACTGGGCGCATCAGGTGTACCCAGCCGACATGGAGGGGTCGCTCCTGCTGGTCGAGGGGCTCGCGCAGTACTCCGCGATGATGACTGTGAGGAGTCAGCGCGGCGAGCATCGCATGCGTCCCTACCTGCGGTACTCCCTCGTCCGCTACCTTGGCGGTCGTGGTGGATTTGGACCCGCAGGAGAGCCGCCTCTCATCCGTGCCGAGACCCAGAACTGGGTCTACTCTCATAAGGGAGTGCTCGCCATGTACCTGCTTCAGCAACGCATGGGCGAGGACAGGTTCAACGGGGCGCTTAGGAATCTGATACAGCGCTACAGGTTCAAAGGTGCGCCGTATCCCCGCTCGATCGACCTCGTCGAAGCCCTGCGCGCGGAGGCGAGGACGAAGGAAGAGCAGGATTTGATCACTGACCTCTTCGAGCGAGTTGTACTTTACGACTTGAGGGCCACAGTGCCGACCGCTGTCCAGCGCGCCGATGGAAAGTGGGATGTCACGGTGCCTGTCGAGGCGAAGAAGTACAACGTCGACAAACGCGGCGGGGAAAAAGAGACGACGCTCTCCGAAGGCATCGAAGTGGGTCTGTTCACCGCGGAGCCGGGCCACGCTGCATTCGACGAGAAGCACGTGATCGTCATGGAGCGCCGGCAAATGCGATCCGGAGCGCAGGTGCTGACGTTCGTTACGGATCGAAAGCCGACGCACGCCGGTATTGATCCCTACAATTATTATATTGACCGAAACTCGAGGGATAACGTGCAGCCGCTTGCTGATGCCCCGTAAGTTCGCTGCGCCATCGCGTCCCCACCTCTCACATGCGACCCCTCACCTGACCTTCATATGACACTGCTTCGTTCTGCCGCATTGTTCACGTTCCTTGTTTTCGGGTTCGCGCCGACTGTTTCGGCGCAGCGGCTTGCGCCTGTCGGGATTGTCGCTCAGCCGACGCTGACTTTTGCACCTCTCACCTCCGGCCCGACGAGCAGCACCGAGGGGAGCGCGGCCCGCGCACTCGTCGGTGGCGTTCTGGGCGGCGCCATCGGTGCTGTGGCATTGGGCTTCGCCGCGGCGCTCATCAATTCATCCGGCCCGGAATGCAGTCGCAACCCGGATGCGTGCTCCGGGGGGCTCGTCGAGAGCCTCCTCACCGGCGGCATGGTCGGTCATGCGATCGGCATCCCGGTCGGTGCGCATCTCGCGAATGGGCGGCGCGGGAAGGTCGCCACTTCACTGGCGGTGTCGGGGGCCGTGCTGCTGGTGGAGTTGATCGCTGTGAACGCGCTGGTCGACGAAAGGGATTTGATCCGGAGCAAGCCCACGCTGTTGGGCGTGCTCGTGGTGTCGCCGATCGTGCAGCTGGTCTCGAGCGTGATGATCGAGAGTCGCAATCGGTAGTTATGCAGTTGACATCGTCTGCCGCCCAGTAACCCAGGCACTGGGTGCCATCCCGTACTCTGCCCGGAACGCCGCGGTGAAGTGGCTGTGCGAGGCGAACCCCGCTTCCAGTGCCACCCAGGACAGGTCCCGGGGTCGCTGCTGCATCAACTCGAGCGCAACGCGAAGTCGAACCCGCACCAGGTACCGGTGAATCGGCATGCCCGCTTGTGCGCCGAAGACCCGAGTCAGGTGAAAGGGCGAGGCACCCACGGTGCGCGCGATGCGAGACAACGTCAGACGGGTTCTATACTCGCGGACGAGCAGGTGCTGCACACGTTCAGTGAGCTCCTGATGACCCGGGATGCCATTGCCGGACGTCTCCACCGCCCTTCCGAACGCATCACGGAGAAGGGAACGGACGAAGGCAAGCGCGGTCTCCTCCGCCTGTGGTGCGGGCGCCCCCTCCTGGGCACCGGAGCGGAGCAAGACGTTGTGGAGCATCGATGTCTCAGCGGACACCCGCGCAGTGGTCGCCGGGAAGCGGGGCACCTCGTCGTCCACAGTATCCGCAGTCAGCTCGCTGAGCAATGCGCGGAGGGCATCGGCCTGAATCAGGACCGCAGTGCTCCGTTGTCGCTCGGCCGCCTGATAGGAAGGCCGAACCGGATCGCCAGCATTAATGAACACCGCCGTCGCGGGATCGGCGACTGTGCGCCTGCCGTCCACATGCAGGCCATGAGAGCTGGTCCGTTGAAGCCAGATCTCATGCTGCCGTGCACGCTCTTCGGGGCCGACACCGGCAACCGTCTTCGGGCAGGTCCAATCGCCGATCAGGACCCCTCCGATCGCGACGCGATGCCGCAAGGGGAACCCTGGCTCCCAGGCGTGCGCTTTCGAGTCGTTCATTCGGAATCGTGCCGCCTCCGGAGGATGGTGACGAGAGTGTCGCGACCGAGCAAGATTTCGAAAGCCCAACGCCACGTCGCCGGATAATCTACATCACAGCGTTGACTCGCACGCTGGGAGAGAAGCGTCACGAAACCATACACCACACGAGGGTTGATGCTGCGGATTTTCATGACAGGTGCAACGGGACACGTCGGCCGCGCAGTCGCCGAAGCATTGCGGGACGCCGGCCATTCGCTCACAGCGTTGGTTCGCACACCCCAGGGGGCGAACGAGATCACCGCGCTTGGGGGAACACCCATTCTTGGCACACTCGGCGATCCCGGCACCTTTGCCGCAACCGCGGCCGGGCACGATGCGCTAATCCACACCGCGTTCGAGTACGATGCGAGCGGAGCCGAATCGCGTTCTACCGACCAGATCGCCACCCGAGCCCTGCTGGATGTCGCTTCCCGCAGTTCTACGGTTGCTCAGGTCATCTATACCTCGAGCGCTTATCTGTTGGGCGATCTCGGGGAGGCACCGGTGGACGAAGATATCGACATGGCGATGACGTCAGCAGCGGGCGGATGGCGTCTTGACCTGGAGAAGGAGGTGCTGGCTCGGAGTGCCGGAGCCGGTTTCAGCGGCGCGGTGGTGCGTCCAGGACTGGTTTACGGGGGTCGAGGGGGTACGATGCCGCAGTGGTTCGGGGATGCGGGGCGCGATCGGCTGGTTCAATACTACGGAGCGGGGACGAACCGTTGGACCCTCATCTATCGCCGGGACCTGGCGGCGCTGTACTGGCGACTTGCTGAATCAGGTATGGGCGGGACTTTCCACGGTGTGGACGGCACACCGATGCCTGTGCGCGCAGTGGCGGAAGCAGCGA
Source organism: Gemmatimonadaceae bacterium (assembly GCA_013817305.1). Lineage (GTDB taxonomy): Bacteria > Gemmatimonadota > Gemmatimonadetes > Gemmatimonadales > Gemmatimonadaceae > JACDCY01. Next base: position 30,531 of record JACDCY010000001.1, read on the forward strand.
GCCGCGCCGCCGGGTGGGAAGGTCGGACGCGCAGCATCCCATTCGAAGAGCTTCCAATCGCTGAGCGCGAACATGCGCGTCGAGCACTCGGTAGAGATGTGGCCGTTACTTCGAGCCGCACCTCCACCCTCGGGTGGAAGCCAACGTACCCATCGTTTCAGGAGGGCGCTGCTCAGGCCTACCGTGAGTGGTCCGAGGCATGACGATGCTCAGCTCTGCAAGCGCAATTCCGGGGATTTTAGAGCGAGCTGTTTGCTTCACTTGCAGGCTTCGCGATCCGTCCGCATTATAAAACGGCAGTACAATTAGTTAGAGCGCTACCTTCACCTTTGATCCCGGATCCATGCATTACCGACTCTGCGGAATTCGCGCCGCGCTGGTCTTGTTCTTCTCCAGCACTCCGCTACTCGCGCAGACTGCTCCGGCTGCGGCCCCGAGTCCGCGCGAACAGTACCGGGTCTATGCGCCAAAGGGAGAGGTCAAGGGCGCTCTCGTCCTGCTGCCCGGCTACGGAGGTGACCGCGACAGCTTCGATCCCGCGTCCATGGTCACGCCCTCGACGCTTCCGGCCCGTCTTGCGAAGCACGGGATCCTCACGTTGATCGCAGTCCCTGTACGAGAGACGCAGTTCGAGAGCGAGGCGGTACTCCGGACGCTCGACTCAATGCTCACCAGCGTCGTGCGGCAGTACGGAATCCCGCGCGCGCGCGTCGCGATCGGCGGCTTTTCCGCTGGCGGTACCGGTGCAGTCCGGTATGCGCAGTTCTGCGCGCAGCGGAAGTGCCGAGCAGTGCCCCAGTTGGCAGCTGTATTCGCTGTCGATCCGCCACTGGATTTCGAGCGCCTCTATCGCACGTCGGAAGTGATTGTGAAGCGCAATGCCCCGCGTAGCAACATCGAGGAGGAGAGCCGGCTTCTGCAGACCATGCAGCACGCGTTCGGCGGCCCGCCCGACGAAGCGCGCGAAGCCTACAGGCTTCACTCTGCCGTGCTTGCCTCTGCGCCAGACGGTGGTAATGCTCGACTCCTTCGGCACACCCCCATTCGCCTGTACACGGAGCCAGACGTGCATTGGTGGATGGAGGAGCGCAACCTTGACTACCACGGAATGAATTCTGTGGACCACGCGGCGCTGATCAACTTGCTGCGCGTGGCGGGCAATACCGGTGCGGAACTCATCACCACGAGCGGGAAGGGCCTACGACCCGACGGTCGACGCCACCCACACTCGTGGTCGATCGTCGATGAACCAGAGTTGGTCCGCTGGCTACTCGTCGCCCTCTTGCCGGCAGCTTGACGAGAGCGCTGCAGGCGACAGCGGTCTGGCCATCCTTTGCTACAGAGATGACGAGTAGGGCGGCATGCGTCGCGCGCCGACTTGGTCAGGCCGATCTGAAGAAGTGAAATCGATAAGGTCGAGTGCGTCGCCTAGCTCGGACGTTGGACCGCTCCCATCATCGCGGCAGGGCATGCATCGTTGGCTCCGCACCATAGTCGGCGTCGTACTCGCCATCGGATGTCGGGGAATCCCAGCCACCAGTCCGCATCACGTGGGCACGATCGGCTCCAGGAGCTCCTCGGGGTACATGATCCAGAATCCCGCAGGCTGCGACTGGCTACGTCCAGCATGCGAGGCGGCGGAGGTTGATGTGCCCTCGTCTGCACGTATCCTTTGGCGAGGGGGAGGTAACGGGGTCTTGCGCGACCTCGTTCCCGGTCGGCGCATTTCGATATGGACAACCGGAACGACGCAGGACCGGCTGCCGGTCATCGTCACTGCACGAACGGTTGTTATCGAAGGTGATCGTTAGGGTACCCGACTCTGCCCCCGCACCACCCGCCGAGGTTCTGATGCGCCTTCTCTCCCTTCTGGCGTCGCTGCTACTGTTAAGTGCGGCAGTTCCATCCGTAGGCTGAACGCCGACGGAGGGCACACCATGTTTTTGTCCTGTTTGGTTCTGACTTGCTGTATCTGCAAGCGGGATCACGTCGACCCTCCGCGGGTTAGCCTGTGTGCGTTAGCCAGCAATCCAATATTCTTCTGCCCTCAAGCTGTTTTGCGATGATGTCATGGATCCAGTACTCGCGCCCGGTGCTCCGCACCGCTGTGACGCGGGCCGCCAGATGGGTGCGCGTCTGCATCTTCGCCAGTGCTTCCCATGGGATGGCGGCCGCCTGCGCCACCTCAGCGCAGCAGGCAGGCGGTCTCGCTCCAGCAGTGGTCGAGGCCGCTGTCTTGACGGGACGTGCCGGTGCGCGCCTGGACTCCGTCGCAAGTGCGGCCGCCGACTCGGGCTTTCGCGGCGTCGTGCTCGTCGCGATCGGTGACACCGTGGTGCTCGCGCGTGGCTACGGGTGGGCCGACTCGGCGCGCGGGCGACCCAACGTGCCGTCCACCATCTTCGACATCGGCTCGCTCACGAAGCCGCTCACCGCGACGCTTGTCTTGGCCCTCGAGGCCCAAGGACGGATTGCGCGCACTGACTCCCTACACCGCTTCTATCCCGCTGCACCCGCCGACAAGCGCGGCATTACCATCCACCAGCTCCTTACGCATACTGCGGGGTTACCCGAGTACTCGGGGCGCGACACCGCGGTTATCGACCGCGCGACGCTTGAGAGGCGTGCGCTCACCGCGCCGTTGTTGTCGGCGCCCGGAGCGCGCTACCGCTACTCCAACGTGGGCTATTCCTTGCTCGCGGCAATTGTTGAGCGAGCCAGCGGCGAGGAGTACGAGGCAGCGTTGCGACGGCTGGTCCTCGCGCCGGCAGGGATGCGCACGACGGGCTACATCGCGATCGGGCCGCCACTGCACGATCGCATCGCGCGCCGCTACAAGGGTGACGTGGACACCGGCATCAACCCCAGACGAGTCTGGGGTGCGGCTGGCCCCTCGTGGAACGTCGTTGGCAACGGCGGCCTGCATGCCACCGCGTGGGACCTGCACCGCTGGATAGCCACGCTCGACGGAGGACGGCTGCTTCCCGCCATCGCGCGTGCGGCGCAGGAAGCTCCGTACGCGTGCATGGGCGTGGACGATAGCGGAACGTGCAGCGACCACTACGGCTACGGCTGGCATCTTTGGTCGCTTCCGAACGAGACGCGCGTCATGATGCACAACGGGAGCGATGGGGGTTACTACGCCGAGGTGCGGCGAGTCCCCGGGCGCCGAGTCAACCTGATCGTCATGTCGAACCGCGCGTCGCCGCTGGCTGAGCGGATAGCGGCACGGCTCATGGCGCACGCGCTCCGCTTCGCCCCGCCCTGACCGACGCTCGTACCACAGGCAACGCTTGAACAAGCGGGACGGTGGTCACGTCCGACGTCGTCTGCCGAGCACTTTCTCCCCGTTCAACCGCCTACCCCCGCTCGAAGCGATACCCGGCCTTCCGCACGGTGTGAAAGTGGCGCGGGTTCGCCGGGTCGACCTCGAGCTTCCGGCGAAGCTCCATGATGTGCATGTCGACGGTGCGTGACATTACGTCCGAGGAATATCCCCAGATCTCGCGCAGCAGCTGCGAGCGCGTGATGACCTCACCCGGCCTCGTGACCAGCGTCGCGAGGAGCGCGTACCCGCGGGGAGACAGCGCGATGGCGACGCCGTTGCGATGCACCGTGTGGGCGCGCAGGTCGACGACGACATCGGCGAAGGTGACGATGCCGCGCGGCGCGGGAGCGCGTTCCGGTGAGGACGCCGCGAGCGACGCTACGGCGGTTTCGCCGAGCATCGTTTGGACCGTCTCCAGCAGCGCGCGAAGGTTGCCGTGCAGCGCCGGATCCGTCGCCCGGCGCCGCTCGGCGGCGCGTTGTAGCGCGCGGGCGAGCTGCGCCGCCTGAACGGGCTTAAGGAGGTAGTCGACGGCGCTGACGTCGAAGGCACGGAGCGCGAATTGGTCGTACGCGGTGACGAAGACCACCGGTGGCATGCGGTCCGCGCCGACGGCGTCGACAAGCGCGAAGCCTCCCATCCGACGCATCTGAACGTCGAGGAGGACGACGTCGGGCGCAAGGTCCTCGATCCCCCTGGCCGCGTCTGCGCCGTCGTCACATTCGCCGACGACCTCTGTCCCCGGGATCTCGGCGAGGAGGTGCCGGAGCCTCTGTCGCGCGAGTGGCTCGTCGTCCACGATCAGCACGCGCATGGCCGTCATCCGACAGCAGGAGCCGGGGTCAGGTCGGAGGTGCAGACCCGGTACGGGATGCGTATCGTCGCGGCCGTGCCTTGCGGGGTCGATGGCTCGAGCGTGAGGGTACCGTCGGTACCGTACAGCTGGGCAAGGCGCGCGCGGCGTTCTGCAGCCCGATGCCAAGCGACGACCCCCCGGATTCGGCGCCGATCCCCACGCCATCGTCGGACACGGAGAGCTCCAGCCAGCCGTCGTCGACGCGAGCCGCGATGAGCACGCGACCCGGCGTGCGGCGCGGGGCCAGCCCGTGACGGATCGCGTTCTCCACCAGCAACTGCAGCACGAACGCCGGAACACAAGCCGAGCGCAGCGCGTCCGGCACGTCGAGATCCACCGTCAGCCACTCGAAGCGCAACACCTCGATCTCCAGATAGGCATCGACGAGCCGGAGCTCATTCTCCAGCGTCGTCTCCTCGCCGCGCGTGACGGCGAGCGAGGCGCGAAGGAAGGATGAAAGCGCCGCGATCGCGGTGTCCGCCTTCGCGGCGTCGGAATGCACGAGGCTCGCGATCGAATTCAGCGCGTTGAACAGGAAGTGCGGGTTCAGCTGAAGCTGCAGCGTCTGAAGCCGCGCGGACGCGAGCTCCGCCTGCAGCGTCGCGTGAAGGACGGCGTTGTCGCGCTCGCGCTGCATGTACACGACGAGGAGACCCAGCGCCGCCGCGGCCATCAGCGGGAACAGCTGTAACGGGCCCGCGAACCAGAGCACGCTAAGGTTCGACCGCGCAGGCCAGGCTAGCGCAAACGCCCAGAACCTGAGCACCATGAGCGGGGCGGCGAGCACGCCGAGGACCGCCAGCACCTGGCGCAGCGGCTCACGCCGGGCGCGCAGCGCGAGGCGGAACATCACGTACGTCGCGAGGGCCCACAACGTGTGGTCCAGGATCAGCCTCGCGACCGGTCCGATGTAGCCGGGCGGGCGCCGGGGATCGAGAATCATGCCGACGAGCCGGATCGGCACGGCCGCATTCCAGGCGCATAGCCACCAGGCGAAGTGCACCCAACCGCGTCCGCGGACGAGCGCCGTCGGGCCGTCGACTCGTCCGGAGGTCTCGGTCACTGCGTCGATAGAGCGGCGACTTCACCGGCGGGGGTGTGGGCCCCGGCGGGTCGACTCAAGCATACCCGCAACGCATTCACTTTCCGCATGCGTCACAATACCTTGGCGTGTGTCGGTCGAGAAGAGGTCTCCGCCGTTCGTTGACGGAACGTGAACGAGACGCTGACCTACTTCGGTTGCGCGAAACTGCGGCATATCACCATGCGTGTCTCGCCGGCGCCGTGGTGTCGTGCAGCCCGGTCGGGACGGGCACATCGCGCAGGGAGGCGCATCGCGCGGTTTGTGTCGGACGTCCCGATCCGCGAGCAGTTCTCGATTCAGTCCGGGCGCTACGCCGAGAAGCGTCGTGTGCATAATGGAGTCGAGCTTGCCGTCTATCATCACCCAGCGCACGGTGTGAACGTCGACCGGATGCTCAACGCTCTCGCACCCTCGATCGCGCCCGCCATCGCGTATATCTCGAGCGTCCGGTCTCGCTGCACCGGCGCAACGGCATCCCGTCCGCGCAGCCCCGATGCGCCACCCACGACGAGCAGCAGTCCCTCCTGCCGTAAACGCTGCATCGTTCCGCGCATTGGTGTGCGAGCTGATGCCCCGGGTCGCGGTTTATTGATATATCAAGTACCAAAAGGGCGCAGGGGCCGACCGGCTGCGGAGACGTCCGCAGGGAAGGTGGCTAAACGACGCCTCGTCCGTGTTACGTAAACGGCAGAGCGCAGGGTTCTTTACGCTGAGGAATGGTCAAGACACAAGGCCGACCTTTGCGGTCAGTCCTTTGTCACGCTGTTATCTTTCTTGGTCATGGAGAGCCGTGCAGCGCGCGCGCCCTCACCCGGGGCGATCAGGCAGCTGCTGCAACCATCTATTGAGCCGATGCGACAGCCTGTTACTCTCTCGGTTCGCGCGCGACACCGCGGCTGCCTGACGTACTCGCATTAGCCCTTGGAGACTGTTATGCGGAAGCTAAGCCTACTCGTTCCGTGCCTCTTCAGTTTCGTCAGCCTCGAGCTTCGCGCGCAGCCCGCAACGCCTGTGGTAACGCCTGCGGTGTTGTCGGCAGCGGACATGAATACGCTCGGCGTATACGTCGACTCGCTGTCTCGCATGCATTTGTTCTCCGGTGTCGTGCTTGTCGCGAAGCGTGATAGCGTCATGTTCCAGCGCGCCTATGGGATCGCGCGTCGGGAGCTCGACATCCCTAATCGTCTGACGACACGTTTCGTGGGCGCGTCCATCGGCAAGGTGCTGACGGCGACGGCGATTCTTCAGCTGGTTCAAGATGGCAAAATGGCTCTCGATGATCCGATAGCGAAACATGCCCCCGAGCTGCTCCGGGATTCGGTTGGGCGACTTGTCCAGGTCCGACATCTGCTCTCGCATACCTCGGGTTTGGAGAACTCGCTGACGCTCCCGATGCAGGAATGGCATCAGCTTCTTCCCTATTTGCGCTCGTTCAGCGTCCAGGCAACGCCAGGGAAGCGGTACGACTACAGCGACTGGGGATACGTCGCGCTCGGTGCCTTGGTGGAGATCGCATCCGGGGAGGATTACTTCGATTTCGTCAAACGCCGCATTCTCGTTCCCGCTGGGATGGTGGCATCGGACGCGATTCGGCGCGGCGGTGAACCCTTGCCGGCGAATGCCGCAGTCGGGTATCGATCCGTCACAGATAGCGCCGGTCTTAGATTCCTCACTGCCTGGCACGAGGTTCGTGGTGCGGATGTCCCGTATGGCATCGGGTACACCAGTGCAACCGATCTGCATCGACTATTGAGCGCGTTGCTCGACGGACGGCTATTATCGCCACCTCTCGTCCGTGAGATGATCGGGCCGCGCCGCGAACTCTCCGCGGATCGCTATGGCCTCGGTATCATGCATTTTCTGGACGGGCGCATGTTCGGGCACAGCGGGGGCGACGACGTATTACCGATGGATGCTTGGATGTTGCAGTACGCTGGCACTGATTATCGGCTTGTGGTGCTCAGCAATCTTCGACCAGACAATCAGAACGCGGGCAGCCGCGTACTGCGCAAGATGCTCGAACTCATTGATGCTGCCCGCACTCGGGGCGCGCGCCAGTAACGCGTAAGAGGCCGGCGGCAAGCTGTGCACCGGTGTCTCGCGGAGGGCGGACGTGATCGGCCTGGACGCGCTGGCGATCCGGAACAGCGCGTCGAGCTGCACCGGCGTCTTGCTCGCGACACCCGCGTAACCGAAGCTGCGCGCGTCCGCTCGGGTGCGCAGGTCCTGAAGTTCGTGACGGACAGGAAGCCGACGCATGCCGGCATCGACCCCTACAACTACTACATCGACCGGATTTCCGCCGACAACGTGAGGGTCATTGTAAGCCCTGAGTAAGTTCGTCCCGTTGGTTGGCGGAAGTCCTCAGCGGTTCTCGATTTCTTCGATGCGAACCCCGCAAATGACGCCGGTGATCTTTCTCGCATTGGGATGAAGCGATGGTGCTTCGTTGAAGAACGTCTCGAAGTCCGTGTTCTGCTCGATTTGCGTGGCTAGTGCCTCAGGGCTGTAACGCGTTAGCCAGCGGATGACCTCGTCGACTTCTCATCGCCCCGCTCGACCACACGGAGTCGCGGAATTATTGACTGTGAACCGCATCGGATGCAGACAGGAGATCGGACATTAGCTGTTCCTCGGCTAGGACCTGGCGAGAGAGGTGCTCGAAGCTGGTATGCCGACCGCAAAATTTTAACGCAGGTAGTCGCCGAATCTGTCGACTAAGAAAGCTGCTTGACGCGAGCTGAGGTAGCCGAGCGGCAGTATGGCGGGTAGCGTTCGCCGCCCATAATTTTCCGGTTGAGTTCACACCCCCTCCCCCGAGCCGAATGGCCCTACGGCGCACCTCCGCCTTCCCCCCGGCTCCCGCAACCGTCTCACTTGCGATTTACGACCAGCTCCGCGCCTTGATTGTGCGCGGTCGCCTCCTCCCTGGTACGCGAGTCACTGAAGTGGATGTTGCGAAGGAGCTGCGGGTCAGTCGTACACCCGCCCGCGAAGCGCTGCGGCGTCTCCAACAGGAACGGCTGCTTGTGCCGACGGGGACGAGTGATGGCGCGAAGGTGCGACTCGCGGTGGCTCCGGTGACGGCCGACGAGGCCCGCGAGCTGTACACCGCGGCGGGCGCGCTCGAGGGCGTCATCGTACGCAACGTGGCGAATTGCGACGCCGACGATCGACTTGCGCTCGCGGCGGAGTTGGCCAGGGCGCACGCGGCATTCCGGCGCGAGGCGACGAAACGCAAGCCTGACTGGGACCGTCTGTTCGAGCTGCACCACGCGTTTCACGAGCTACTGCGGAGCAGGCTCGCCGGGCCGCGCCTGCGCTTGCTGCTCGACGGGCTGCGTCCGCACCTCGACCGGTACGAGTATTTTTACGGCCGGCTCCACGAATCGGGCTTCGAGGCGACGTTGGAGGAGCACGACGCGATCGTTGCGGCGATTAAGTCCGGGCGCGCAGAGGTCGCGGAGCGGGCAGTGCGTGCCAATTGGTTCAATGGCGCCAACCGGCTGGCGAAGGTCGTGCAACGAGCGGGGGAAGCCGGGTTCCTCAGCGGATTTGCATCGACGTGAGGGCGGGCAAGCGGATCAGGATGAAGCCCGCCATCTGCCACGCGGCAGGCGGGTCGAAGTTCGACAGAACGACGACCACATAGCCGCCGTTCGGCTCGAACGCGAGCTCTCCGTTCATCCCTGGCGCGCCCCCGCCATGCCCCACGAATCGCCGGCCGGCCACGACGCGGTCGAAGAACCCATATGCGTATCGCTCCCCCTGAAACATCGTCGCGACCTTTTCCTCGAGGACGGTTCAGGGTGCCTTTCCGGCTGGAGAGTAAGCAAGCCGATCTCCGCTCATCCACCGCGCGGTGGGTTGCGGTGCCGGACCTATCGCTGTTAGTCGGAATGCTTATGCAGGCTGCCTGGGGTCGATACCAATCTTTTCGACCAGCCAATCATGTCTATCGAACACAGCCTGTTGATTGAGGTTGTGTCCCGCGGCATACCACAGAATCGTTTTTGGCTGGGCCGCGGCTGAGTGTAACTCCGCCGCTTCGTAACCGGGTATCAGGCTGTCCAACGTCCCGTTTTGCAGCAACAGCGGGATGTTAGCATGCCCAACGAATCGAATCGGCTCAATGGGTGCCATTGCTCGAATCCAGGCGACACGTGTGGCACACGGGAAACTGGAAATGTTTTTGAAACCGTGCGGACCGGTGGCGTGCGAGACTTGACCGCCGTGTCCGACTACGAGCGCCGCCGCTTTAAGGCGCCGTTCGATGCCGACGAACAGCGCACCCGTCGCGCCGCCCCAGCTGAAGCCGGCAAACGCTATTCGGTCATCGTCGACGTTGGGACGTGAACGCAATACGTCCACGGCGCGTTGCAGGTCCTTGATCACCTGGATCTGCTCGGCCCGATCCTGATCGGTAATCCTCAGGGGCGATCCTGCGCGGTGATTCCATGGCGCATCGATCGCAATTACTACTGCACCGTACTGTGCGTAGTTCTGCGCCTGGCCCATCAGGCTGCTCGCACTGCCAGGCAGGCCGTGCATGAGCAGAATGCCGGGGCGCAGACTCGAGCGCGTGACCGGGTCCCACATCTTTCCGGTCACCACACCGCCGTCCGGACTGCTGAAGGAAATGCTGCTGACCTCCACGCCATTGTTCGTCAATTCGACCGTCTTCTGCAGATTCAGTGGTGCATTGACGTCGTAAGTGAACAGGTTTCGGTCTTCTGCGGTGGCCATACCGTTGAAATCGGGACGTGCACCTCCACAGGAATCGCTGTAAACGCGCACGCGAACTGAGTCACGCGCGTCCGGGTAGCTCGAGAGCGCAGCGACTACATAAGTCGAGCCTATTGCGACGCCGGTGACCGCGCCAAGCGCGTTCACGGTAGCCACATTCTGGTCGCGGGAGACGTACTGCAATGCGTCGAGGGTGTTGCGCGTCACCGCGCCAACCGACGCTGAAGTGAAGATGTTCACGGTAACGCTTTCCGCGACAATGTTGAGTTGCGGATCAGCGTTCACTCCGACCGGGTCTTTGTCGCACGCGACGAATGACGCAGTCACCAACAATCCTGTCGTCAACGCTTTTGCGCGTTTCATAACACCCTCCGATCGGAGTTGCAGCGCGGAACTCTGCGGTTCATGTCATGGGAAGGTCGAAAACAGGTCGTGCGTCGGAAATGATGTGACGCTCGCAAGCGCATCCCATAGCGCGGCTTCGAGCTCGCCGCCGAAGCTTGGCGGGTTCCGGGCGTTAAACAGCGCGACCCACGAGAAGTTGTGATACGAGCGCACGAGGATGCTCGTCGTGCCGGGCAGCGATCCCGTGTGCCACCAGGTTGCGTCCCCCTGGGTTGGACGAACCAGCCATCCAGCTGCGTAATAGCACCCACTACTGATACATACTGTGGGGCCGTTGCTGGTCATCTCCGCAACGAGGTCAGCCGTGAGGATGTCCGGACGATTGGCGCGGCCATCGACGCCGGCCATGAATCGCAAGAGATCGACAGTCGACGAGACCCAGGCGCCGCTTGCATCCATCGCTTCGAGGTGGAAGCCCCCGTAGTTGATGGGCACCGTGCCTTCGCCCGCGAAAACGGATGGCACCATGGGCGCGGTCATGCCCAGCCCGGGCTCCCCCGGCAAATAGTACTTCACCTCGTCTGGCAGCGCGTCGCGCATGCGCGACTTACCCGACCGCGTGCGATTGGCGCCCACGGGCTGGAGCACGCGGGCGCGCACGTACTCCTCGTACCGCATGCCGCTCACACGCTCGATCACGCGACCGAGAATGGCATAACCAAAGTTCGAGTAGACGTACTTCTCGCCGGGAGTGAAATCCAACGGCATTCCCTTCATGTAGCGGATGACCGTTTCGGCGGACGCCGGTGCGGGCGCGTTGACCGCGGTTGCGGCGATCGCCGGCCGATCCATTGGATCGAATCCGCCATTCGGTTTGTTACGATCCCAGCCCCCGGTGTGGTTGAGCAACTGCCGAATGGTGATCTGCTCCCACCGCGGATCGACGGTCGCTCCCTGTGCAGGGGCGAGGTGCGCGATGAACGGCGCGACGCGATCGTCGAGCTTGAGCTTGCCTTCTTCGACGAGCTTCATGATGGCGACGCCGGTGATGGGCTTGGACACGCTGGCGATCCGGAACAGCGCGTCAGGCTGCACCGGCGTCTTGTTCTCGACATGCGCGTAACCAAAGCCGCGCGCGTAGATCAGCTTGCCGTCGCGCAGCACAGCAACCGCGCCACCGGGAATGGCGTACTTCCGCATCAAATCGGAGATGCTCTGATCGTAGTATCCCATTCCCGGCACAGCAGCACCGCTGATCGGAATTTCCTGTTGCGCAGGAGGCGTAACCGGAGGAGACACAGGCGGGGTAGTCGGCTCTCCGCCGCAGGAAAGCAGAACCGCGAGACAAGCGCTCAGCAACGCTTTTGCGCGTTTCATAGACACGGTGGCGTGCGTCAGGAGCAGCGACCCTTCTTCATACTCTCCTCCTCAATCTTCAGTGATGAATGATTTTCTTCAGCCGCTGCGTGCAGCGGAAACGGCCTCACTCGCAACTCACTGTCGGCCGGAAGACCTGGTTGTGATGGCTGGCGTGGGCGCCGCCAATGCCGGTGCCGCCACCGACGACCCAGATCAGGCCGTCCTTGAAAACCGAGCCGTTGATGCCGTGTATGGGTATCGGCATGTCGCGAAGGCGGGTCCACTGGCCCGAGCGAGGATCGTAGTACTCATGGTTGGGGGTCATGCCGGTCACGTCCTCGCCGCCCCAGACGTGGAAGCAACCCCGGGCCAAAACCCCGTTCATGCCGCTGCGGCCGCTCAGCATCGGCGTTGATGTCGTCCAGGTCTTTGTTTGTGGGTCGAAGACCTCATGCGCTGTCGTTTTGAGAGGCGACAATCCGGGGCCGAGGCGCCCTCCGACAACGTGGATGCGGCCGTTGATGACCGCGCCGGTCATGTGATTGCGCTGCGAGGGTAGATTCGGCAGCACATCCCAGCGATCGGCCGTCGGGTCATAGACGGCGAAATCGTTTCCGCGCGGCGGGCGTCCACCGGCGACGTAGATTTTGCCCTCGTGCACAAGGGCGACGCCGGCGCTGCGCGCCGTGGGCATCCGCGCCTTCGCGACCCATTCGCCCCTCGCGGGATCCAGTTCGTAGACCGTGTCCACGTAGGGATCCCCATCAGCCGCAGTTTGGCCGCCGATCAGGTAGATCTTTCCGTTGACGCTGGCCGCCATTCCGTGGTTGTTGAGCTGCGGCAACGGCGGGCCGAGCTCCCAGCGGTCGCTCGCGAGGTCGTAGATCTGGACGGTACGGACCGTCAGCCGACTCCCCGGATAGCCGCCGAGGAGGTACAGCTTGCCGTTCAAGTCGGCCACCGGCAACTCTGAGTTGGGTTCGACCAAATTGGCCCGAACACCCCATTCGCCTCCGTCGACAATGGGCGAGGGAGGGGGTGGGGGCGGGTGCAGGTTCACCGGCGCCTCGGCCGGGGACCCTCCGCATGCGGAAATGAACAAAGCGAGCAGTGCCACTGCGTATTTCATTGACATTCTCCAGGAGGTTCACCACGCTTGCCTGTACAGCGACAACGCTACTGGCGGGTGTCGATACCAATCTGCTGATGCAGCCAATTCAGTCGATCGAACATTGCCTGTTGATTCAATCCGTGTCCCGCGTCATACCAGCGGATCGTCCTGGGCTCCGGCGCGGCTGCCTGCAGATCCTCCGCATCGTGCATGGGCACCAGGGTGTCGAACCGTCCGTTTTGCAGCAACAACGCGGTGGGTTCCAATGTATACTTTCGTCTGGTTGGTGCAGTGATGACCCGGCGCTCTGCCGCGTCGTTTCAGTGAGCGTGAGGCTGCCGTGCATAGTGCTTCCTGAGCAGGTCACCTCCGAAATCATTCTCCAGGTCGCGCCAGACAGTGTGGATGTGGTTCGCGCCACTCTGTGAGTTGTCGTATTCGACCAGCAGGGTAGGGCCGTGGATGCGGTAGTAGTGCGGCTGGCCAGGCTGGTTCGCACCAGCCCAGGCAAAGTGCAGGCGCTCGAACCCGGCCTCCTCGATGCGCCGCAACTGCCGAGATGCGGAGGAGTCTGCCATCCGTCCGGCGTATAGTTCGAGCAGCCGACGCAACCGCCGCTGCTGGTCGACCGTCATCTCGCCAGCGGGCAGGCCGGCGAACGCCATCGATCGTACAGCGGGATCGTTGCCGGTGACGATGTCCCCGAATGTCTGCGCGGCGATGGTGGCGCGGGCGCGTTGCCGAGGATCGAGCATCCGGAGCAGCTCGAAGCCGAGGTCCTCTTCCCCAGCGAGCAGTCGATATCCCTGCTGCGGACCGGTGGGGACGCGCGCCGGGTTGGCGCCCATGAAGAGCGGCGCGATGACCTGCCCATGCGGGCCGAGATCCGTGACGTTGACCGAGAGGTGATGGCCCTCGAAGCGCCACCCCCTCGGCTGTGTTTCACCTGATCCAACGAAGAGCGAAAAAAAATAGAGCCTCGGATCACGGCGAGGCACCCAGGGAAATCCTTCGAGCTCGCCAAGCGTGCCTTCCAGCTCGATGACGCCCCGCGCGAGTTTGGTGCCGCGCTCGCTCAACCCGGTGCCGAGCAATCCGAACGCTGCTGCACGTTGCTCGGCATTCATGTCCCGCAGGGGGAAACCAGCCCGCCGTTGCGGCACGTACGCCCAGTTGGTGCGTTCCGGATCGTCGAAGCGAAACGATGCGGTGGCACGCTCCCTCCCACTCAGGGTGGAGAGGAACATCCGTGCGGGCGCGGCCAATGCCGCTGTGTCAGCGCCGGATGCCCCGTCCGAGCGGGCGGGCGACTGGGCGCCGCACCCCGTGAGGGCAAGGGTGAGCACGGTGGCGACTACGCCTGCGGGTCTGAGCTAGTCATTGGGCTAACACGCCGTTGTTTTGCAGCCATTTCTTGACGATCCCCGGCCATTCTCTGGTGATGGGAGCAGGCGTCGTGCGTATCCCGAACGCGTGACCGCCCTTGGCATTGAAGCGCATGTCGACCCGAAACCCCCGCGTCATTCAAAGCCCGACCATAAGCCATTGAATGTCTTACATCGTCGGTGGGGTCGTCCATGGCGTGGATCAACAATGTTGGCGGAGCCTTGCCGCTGATTTCAACCCACGGAGAAAGCTGAAGATCCCGCTTAGGGCTGCTCTCATCCCAGAGATGTCCCGGATATAGCAGGATCGCGAATTCAGGTCGCAAAGACTCACGATCAGCAGCGTCTACCGGTCCATAGGTGCGCCTCTCCGCGTTGCTCACGGCCGCGGTGAGGTGCCCGCCGGCAGAAAAACCGATAACGCCGATCTGCCTGGGAGAGAGCCGACTGACTAGCGTCGAGCGGAGAGCACGTCGAGCGCCCATGCGGCGTGCTCGCGCACGAGCGGTTCCTCATCGTCAAGTGCGCGCGTGAGCACCTCGACGTCGTCCGCTGTGCCGACGTTTCCGAGCACCACGGCCGCGTTGCGCTTGAGCCCCCGCAGCTTGGCGCGCTTCATGGGCGAGCCCTTGAACTCCGCCGAGAAATCGTCCGGCGAGCGCGCGAGCATCTCGAGCGCGAGCTGACGCGAATCCTTCCCCGCAATCGCCGGGCGGGACGCATACGGTGAATCGTCCGGAAGCGCGCGGGAAAAGCGGATGTTCCACGGGCAGACATCCTGACAGATGTCGCAGCCGTAAACGTTCTCTCCGACGGCATTGTGCCACGCCTTCGGAATGTCTCCCTTCAGCTCGATGGTGAGATACGAAATGCAGCGAGTGGCATCGAGCACCCGAGGCGCGACGAATGCTTCGGTCGGGCAGGCGTCCAGGCAGCGCGTACACGTGCCGCACCGATCCGCCTCGAACGGGGCGTCCGGCTCCAACTCGAGATCGATCAGCAGCGCTCCGATGAAAAAGAAGGAACCGAGCTCCGGGTTCACCAGCATTGTGTTCTTGCCGAACCAGCCGAGCCCCGCCTTCCGGGCGAGATCCCGCTCGAGGATCGGGCCCGTGTCCACGTACGCTTTCCCGCCGATGTCGCGCCCGGTCTCGCTGCTCAGCCACGCGTGCAGCGTGCGAAGGCGTTGAGTCATGACGTCGTGGTAGTCGTCGCCACGCGCGTACCTCGCGACGGGCCCGGCAGGGGCGGTCCCCCCGTAATTCATCCCGACCACCACGGCGGACTTCACGTTCACGTACACACTGCTGGGATCTGCGCGTTTCCCGGCGCCGCGCGCGAGGTACGTCATCCCGCCCGCGAAGCCCTTGGCGAGCCATTGCTCGAACAACGGGGCCGACTCGGCAGGTCCCAGTCGCGCAATTCCGGAAAGCTCGAATCCAAGCGCACTCGCTTGCGACTTGATCCTGTCTTCGAGGCTCATGTGTCGGACACCGACCAGAGGGCGTAACGCTCCACGTCACGCGCTGGCGGCACGGTGTCGTGTTCGCCGTAAGCGGTGTGCATCCGCCATCGAAGGTAGGTGCGGTCCGGGAGGGGAAGGAACGGGAATCGCTTATACCAATGCCGATTCCGGAAACGCCACGCGACGCGGGTGAGCGCGATGGCGAGACGGGGACGGCGAAGCGATCGGGCGGCCAGGCTCCCGGTCAGGCGTAACCACTGCATGTTTGAACTTAAGTGATATGGCTTCCGAACATCTGATCGGCCTCATCTCCGATACTCACGGGCTGCTCCGCCCCGACGTGCATGACGCGCTGAAGGGGGTGGAGCTCATCCTGCACGCCGGGGACGTGGGCGGCGAGGAAATCCTGCACGAGCTCCGGACGATCGCGCCGACGCTGGCGGTCGGGGGCAACACCGACGCTCCAGCGCCGTACCTGGAGAGCGAGATCGTGCGCGAGATTGGCGGGCTGACCGTGCATGTGAGTCACGGCCACGAGATCGGCCGGCTGACGCCGGATCGCCTGCTCGCGCGGTACCCGCAGGATATCGTCGTGTACGGGCACACTCACAGGCAGTTCCTGCTCGAGTGGGAAGGCCGGATCGTGGTGAATCCCGGCGCTGCCGGCCAGCGCCGATTCGATCTCGCTCCGAGCGTCGCGCGACTTACGATCGCGGACGGCGCGGCTCGCGTCGACTTCGCGGAGCTCGCTGCCGCGGACTGAGCGTCGATCCTCAGCTTTAAAGAAACGAGCTGCCTTCCAGTCCCCGGGGGTGTGGTATCGACAGCGCAGTGAGCGCGCTGGGCATCAGGTCGACGGTTCGCAATGGCGTCCGCGCCGGCGGCTTGCTCGCGAGCAGAGGCACCAGCATGTGGTCGCGGTGCAGCGCGCCGTGCGACGATACGTGGGGAATCGGCTCGAACCCGGCGCGCAGGTCCCAATCGCGAGCTGCGGACAGGATGATATCGCCGGTGCGCGGTGAGCTGGCGATGCGGGCGATCTGAACGAGCGCGTCAGGGTATTCGCTTCCGAGCGTCGCCGCATGAGACTCGTCACCGGTAATCGCCAGCCGCTCGCCGATGCCGAGTGGATCGCCGCTGCCGGGGCGATACGAGTAGCTGTTCGCGGTCCACTCGAGCAGCGCGGAGCCGGCGGCGCGCGAGCGTATCTCGCACTTCGTGCCGGCGTACGGCAACAGCAGTAGATCCGTTGAGTCCCGGGCGAGCAAGCTGGAAGCCAGCGCGCTCCATTCGGATGCGAGCGCCGGCCATCCCCGCTTGGTCCTGGACTCCAGGTCAACGTAGAGGTGCGCCATCGCGTTGCCGCTCACCATCACGGCGGTGCGCGGGTCGCGCGTAAAGATCCACGGATGCGCGACAGGACGATGTCCGAGCTGCTGCAGCACCCCCACCAGATCCTCGTGGGCTCTGATGGGAGTGTGGCCGTGATCGCTCACTACCCACAGATGCGTCGCCTCCCATGACCCCGACCGTTCGAGGTCGCGCCGCATCGCGGCTATGGTGTCGTCGACGATGCGAAGCGCGGCGACGACGTCCTTCGATTCGTGGCCAAAAGCGTGCGAGACCTTGTCGACTCCGGTGAATGCGGCGAAGACGAAGTCCGGCTTGTGCTCACGCGCATCTTTCACCAGCCGGCGCGAGACGTACCTGTCGATCTCCAGCCACCCCGCAACGTCGCCGCGAAAGTGCGTCCAGGCGGTGCGTGCCGCGAACACCGGCCCGCGCGTGAAGCAACGAGAGGGATCGAGTCCACGTGTCACCACGCTCATGGCGCCAAGCGAATTGGGCGCCAGCTCGAACATCGTCTTCGATCCGGGATCCAGATCCTGGTCCACGAGCCGCATGTCGATCCCGACATAGCTGCGCGAATGTCCGGGAGTCGAACAGTCCTTGCGGGAGCGGTCGTACCATCGCAGACCGGGCATCCCCACAGACCCCGGGTGCCTGCCCATCAGAAAAGGGATGTAGGCGGGACCCGTGACAGAGGGGAAGACGGACGTTATCTCGTGCAGCCCGCCTGCGCCCAGCAGGGCCGCCATGGCGGGGAGCGCGCCGGAGGCAATCGCGGTCCTCAGCGTGTCGGTGCGGACGCCGTCGGCGACGAGGATTATTATCGGCAATAGATTCCGGCGACGACCTTCAGCGTGGCAACGACATGAAGAAGAAGCAAAAAGATACTCCGAAGCCCAAGTCGCGCCGCAAGAAAAGCGCGCGCACCACCACGGGAAAGCCGATGAATTCCGCCGTGCTCGCGTCGGCGGAGGAGTCGTCGCTGGCCGCGTTGAAGGAGCGAACCGAGGTCGGCCACCGTAAGGCGGGCCGCACTCCGCCGTCGCAGGCGACTGATGTACGGCACGCGGGCGCGACCCGGGTAATCGACGAAGCTATCCGCGACCACGTGGTGGTCACGGAAGACGAAAAGCTCCTGCAGCACGGGCACGTCGAAGCCGACTTCATTCGGAGCGATCCGTGGCGGGTGCTCCGAATCATGAGCGAGTTCATCGAGGGGTTTGACGTTCTCGCAAAAACGGAAAAGGGGGTGTCGGTTTTCGGGTCGGCGCGCGTAGGGCCGGAAGATCCGCAGTACCAGAAGGCGGTCGAGGTGTCGCGGCTGCTCGCCGTGGCCGGATTCTCGATCCTCACGGGCGCCGGTCCGGGGATCATGGAGGCTGCGAACAAGGGCGCGCGCCTTGGTGGCGGACCGTCGATCGGATGCAACATCGAGCTGCCCTTCGAGCAGGGCGCGAACCCCTACGTCGATACGCTCGTGAACTTCCGCTACTTCTTCGTGCGGAAAACGATGTTCATCAAGTACTCGTCGGCATTCATAATTTTCCCCGGCGGGTTCGGGACGCTGGACGAACTGTTCGAGGCGGTCACGCTGATTCAAACGGGCAAGATATACCAGTTTCCGGTGATTCTGATGGGACGACGGTACTGGGCCGGTCTGCTCCGCTGGCTCAACACGCGCGTCCTCGTGGAGAAGAAAATCGCGGCGAGCGATCTGGACCTGCTGCTGTTGACGGACGATCCCGAGGAAGCGGCGCAGGCGGTGATTACCGCCCACGATGCGTCGAACAAGTAGCTTGTGAGAGTCACCAGTCCCCACGGAAATGATTGAAGAGCTAAAAGCCAAGCTTGGCGAGGAAGTGGAGCGTCTCCAGCGCGAGCTGAGCATCACGCTCCCGCAGGAGATCAAGCGCGCGGTCGAGCACGGCGATCTGCGCGAGAACAGCGAGTACAAGGCCGCGCTCGAGCGGCAGCAGTTCGTTCAGGCGCGTCTTGGCCAGCTTCGGCAGCGACTCAGCAAGCTTTCGCAGATCGACGTCGCGCAAATCCCCACCGACAAAGTCGGGCTGGGGTCGGAAGTCACGGTCCAGGACGAGAAGTCAGGAGAGCGCGAGACGTATCACCTGGTTTTCGGCGACGCGGTCGAGTTCGAGGAGGGACACGTCACGATGTCGTCTGCGATCGGTCTCGCGGTCGTAGGCAAGGCGCTCGGCGAGGTCGCGGTGCTCAAGCTTCCGGCCGGCGTGCGCCGTCTCAAAGTCGTGGAGCTCAAGACGATTCACGAGTCGAGTCCGGCTAAGTAGAGCTCCCTTCGGGGTGCGGGGCGGGGCCTCTGGCGTCCCGACCACCTACGCTCGCTTCGCTCGCTAAGACGGTGGTCTGGAGGCCAGAGGCCTGCCCCGCACCAGCAATGGCACCCGTTCAGTCCGGATCGATCGTGAAGATCCTGGATATGTCCCGCCTGTAGTCCGCGATCGCGGCCTCCTTCAGTGCCGAGGACCAACCAAGCAGAGGCGCGACTACGTCCGCGGCCGGAGCGGCGAGCGACATGGCGTGGTCGCGCGCACGAAATGCGGCCAGAGTGCGGCGGATGAGGAGGTCGCTCAGGGTCAGGGCCATTTCGTGACGGACGGAGTAGGTCAGGTCTGCGGGGCGGAGCTGCGAGTTGCCGGTGAGGGGTTCGCCGGTCGTGGGTTCAGAGACGATCATCTCCGCGATCAAGCGTTCGCGATCGGCGCCTGGCAGGGCCTCGATCGCAGTACGCGAGCGGCTTGCGCGCATCCCGAGGGCTACCTGAACGAGATCGACTGTCTCCTCTGCGACCGCGCGGTAGGTAGTGAGCTTGCCGCCGGTGATCGTGATCGTCCCGGTCGCGTCGCGCGCGATCGAATGCTCCCGCGACGCGGATGTGAGATCACCAGGTGCAGGGCTCGCCAGAGGGCGAAGGCCCGCCCAGGCGCTGATCACGTCCGAGCGGGACAGGCGGGAATCGGCGAGGTAGGAATTGACGGAATCGACGAGGTAGGATATCTCGGGTTCCGATGCACGAACCTCATCCGGGGATGCCCGCGTGAGAATTTCCGTCGTGCCGATGATCGTGTGCGCGCCGGACGGCAGCACGAACATCACCCGCCCATCGAGGGGTGACAGGAGCGCGATAGCTTCCCGGTTGCCCACGACCGCCCGGTCCACCAGGATGTGCGATCCCTTGCTGTGCGCGGCGGTCGAGCTCCACGGCCCGACCGCGCGGACGATCACTCGACCGCAGATCGTGCGGTGTTCGCCGGTGATGTTGTTGGTGAGCTCCACCCGGTGCGGCGAGCTCTCCGACACGGTCGTTGCGGTCATGTGGTTGACTACGACGGCGTTCCAGTACGACGCGCTCAGCGCGTTGGCGAGAGTCAGGCGCCCGTCGTCGGTCGATGAGTCAAGGTAAGAGCCGCCCCCCGCGAGGCCGTCGCGCTTGAGCGCCGGCTCGCGCGCGAGCAGCTCGGCGGGTGACAAGGTCTCATGCCATTTGCCGGGGCGGGAAAGCGACAGCATGTCGTAGAGCGTGAGGCCCGCGCCGAGCCTGGCTTTGGTCACGCGCGCGCCGCCGTAGACCGGCCAGGAGAAGCGGAGCGGCTGCACGAGATGCGGCGCGATCCGCATGAGTGCTGCTCGCTCGCGTCGGGACTCCCGAACCAGGCCCAAGCGGCCCTGCTCGAGGTATCGCAGCCCTCCGTGCACCAGTCGCGACGTTCGGCCGGATGTGCCGCTGCCGAAATCCTCCTTTTCGACCAGGGCGACGCTCAGCCCCCGCATGGCGGCGTCGCGAGCTACCCCGCAACCGTTTATGCCGCCGCCGATGACGACGACATCGAAAGATTCCCGTGACAACCGCGCGCGCTGCGGAGGAGAGATGCGACCCGACGGCGGAAGCGGTGCTGACATCCTGGAAACATATAACTCCCCGGTCTAACTTCCTTTCATGACCTTCGGCAGCGAGACCGGCAGGCGCGTGGCCATTGTCGCCGGCGTGAGGACGCCCTTCACCAAGGCGGGGACCGCTCTCAAGTCGTTCAACGCAATCGAGCTTGGCAAGCTATGTGTCGCAGAGCTTCTGCAGCGCACCGAGCTCGACACGCGCGAGGTGCAGGCGATCGTTTTCGGGACGGTGATTCCGAATGTCATCGCACCGAACATCGCGCGCGAGATTGCGTTGATGCCGATGCTGCCGAAAGGCGTCCAGGCATTCACCGTTAGCCGCGCGTGCACCTCCGCCAACCAGGCCATCACCGACGCGGCCGATCAGATTGTGCTCGGCCACATCGACGTTGCGATCGCGGGCGGCGCGGAGACGCTGTCGAATATTCCGATGCTTCACGCACAGGGATTCTCGGACGCGGTAGTCAGGGCGTCGAAGTCAAAGTCGATGGGGGGCCGCGCGAGCGCGGTCGCGAAGATCCGCCCGCGCGATCTCGTTCCCATCACACCGGCCATAGCCGAGCCCTCGACCGGCGAAACTATGGGCCAGTCCGCGGAGAAGATGGCGAAGCTGAACGGGATAACGCGTGAGGAGCAGGACCAGTTCGCCCTGCGCTCGCACCGCATGGCTGCCGCGGGCACGGCCGATGGAAGGCTGACCGCCGAGATAATGCCCGTGTACGTGCCGCCGAAGTACGACACGTTCGCCACGGCGGACAACGGGGTGCGCAGTGACACGAGCTTTGAGCAGCTCGCCGCGCTCAAGCCGGTGTTCGACAGGAAGTACGGAACCGTTACCGCCGGCAATGCGTCGCCTTTGACCGACGGTGGCGCGTGCGTGCTCCTCATGAGTGAGGAGAAGGCGCGCGCGCTCGGTTATCCGCCGCTCGGCTTCATACGGTCGTATGCGTACGCGGCGCTGGATCCGGGCGAGCAGCTCCTGCAGGGGCCGGTGCTGGCCGTACCCGTGGCGCTAAAGCGGGCGGGCCTCACGCTACGGGACATGGACCTGGTGGAGATGCACGAGGCGTTCGCGGCGCAGGTGCTCTCGAATCTGCGCGGACTCGAGTCCCACGAGTGGGCCAAGCGCGCGGGATTCTCCGAGCCCGTCGGCGAAGTCGATCGCGCAAAGCTCAACGTCATGGGTGGATCCATCGCGATAGGACATCCCTTCGGTGCAACCGGCTCGCGAATCACGGTGACTCTGCTCAACGAGCTGGGTCGCCGCGGTGGGCAATTCGGGCTGATGACGGTATGCGCGGCAGGCGGGATGGGATTCGCGATGGTAGTAGAGCGCGCCTGATGGACGCGATGCGCACAGTCGACAATCCAGAGCCGCGCGGTCCGTACGCTTTTAGCGTCGACGTCCAGGACGGCATTGCGATCGTCACGCTCGACATGCCGGGAGAACCGGTCAACAAGATCAGCCGCGCGGTGAAGGACGAATTTCTCCAGATCATCGATCGGCTCGAGCGTGACACCGAGGTCCGTGGCGCGGTGCTCATAAGCGGCAAACCCGATGTCTTCATCGCCGGCGCCGACATCGAGGAGTTTCTGCTTCTGGAGACCGCGGCACAGGCCGAGCGCCTCAGCCGGGATGGCCAGCTGCTGATCGATTCAGTCGCGAAGATGCGGATCCCGATCGTCGCGGCCATTCATGGGGCGTGCCTCGGCGGCGGGCTCGAGGTGGCGCTGGCCTGCACGTATCGGATCGCGACCGAGCATCCCAAGACGGTGCTGGCCCTGCCGGAAGTTCAGCTCGGCATCATACCAGGCGCTGGTGGAACGCAGCGGCTGCCGCGAAAGATCGGACTGCGCGCCGCGCTCGACATGATTCTCACGGGCAAGAACGTCCGCGCGAAGAAGGCTTATCAGATGGGACTGGTCGAGGAGCTCGTCCATCCCGCGATCCTGCTGCAGGTCGCCGTGAAGCGCGCTAAGGAGCTCGGCGAAGGCGGCAAGCGTCCGCAGACGCGCAAGGATCGGGGTTTCGTCGACACGCTTCTCGACGGAAACCCGCTGGGGCGAAGCGTCGTGCTGCGTAAGGCGCGCGAGGAGACGATCAAGAAGACGAAGGGACATTATCCGGCTCCGCTGGCGGCGCTGGATGCAGTGGCGGCCGGGCTCAGCGGGCGGGCGGCGCACGGGTACAGGGAGGAATCGCGTCTGTTCGGGGAGATGGCTGCCACGGATGTATCGCGGCAGCTGATCTATCTCTTCTTCGCGACGACGGCGCTCAAGAAGGACAGCGGCGTGGACGTACCCGTCGAGCCGCGCGATGTGGACAAGCTGGGCATCATCGGGGCCGGGTTCATGGGGTCCGGGATCGCGTCCGTCGCCGTGCAGCAGGGCACCGTCGTGCGGATGAAGGACGCGGATCATGCGCGGGTGGCCAAGGGATTCGCGGCGGTGCGTGGGGTGTTGAAGGACCGTCTCACGAAGAGGCAGATCACCCGAACGCAGCTCGACGATACGATGTCGCTGCTCGGCGGCACGGTGGATTACAGCGGCTTCGGCAGCGTGGACCTGGTGATCGAGGCCGTGTTCGAAGATCTGGCGACGAAGCATCAGGTTCTTCGCGAGATCGAGCCGGTCATGAAGCCCGAGGCAATCTTCGCGACCAACACCAGTACCATTCCGATCGCGCGGGTCGCCGAAGTGGCTGTCCGGCCGGACCGCGTGCTCGGAATGCATTTTTTCTCTCCCGTTCACAAGATGCCGCTCATCGAGGTCATCACGACGCCCGGGACGAGCCCCGAGTCGGTGGCTACCGCGGTATCGTATGGCAAGCGGCTCGGGAAGACTGTGATCGTCGTGAACGACGGCCCCGGATTTTACGTCAACCGAATCCTCTTTCCGTACATCAACGAGGCCGGGCGCCTGCTCGAGCAAGGCGCTTCCATCGAAGCAATTGACGACGCGATGGTCGCCTTCGGCTTTCCCGTGGGCCCGATAACGCTGCTGGACGAAGTCGGTATGGACGTCGGCGCCAAGGCGGCGAGCGTCATGCACGAAGCGTTCGGGGCTCGATTCGCGCCGTCGGCGGCAATAGAAAAGCTGGTGGCGGCGGGGAGGTACGGACGCAAGGTAAAGAAGGGTTTTTACCTGTACGACGAAGACGGCAAGAAGGGTGCAGTCGATCCCGAGGTTTATGCCGTCGCGGGGGCAGCCGCCGAGCGCACGGAGATTCCGCAACTCGAGATCCAGCAGCGGTGCGTGTTCGCAATGCTCAACGAAGCTGCCCGCTGCCTCGAAGACGGGATCATCCGCTCCGAGCGTGATGGAGACGTCGGGGCCGTGTTCGGAATCGGGTTTCCTCCGTTTCGCGGTGGTCCGTTTCGCTACATCGATTCGATGGGAGCGTCGGTCCTGGTGAGCCAGCTCGAAGAGCTTGACTCCCGTTTCCCCGGCAGGTTCGAGCCGGCGGAGCAGCTGCTGCGGCAGGCGAGGCGATAGCGGGTATTAAAGAACGGGTATCAGGATCAGGTATCAGGTATCTCTGACCGGATCTACTTGGCGGTTCTGTGTTCTACTATTCATACCAACACTCCAACGGCAGGCACCGCATGCGTCGCGTTCTCAAAATCTCTGCATTTTCCCTGGTATTCGCAGCATCGGGCGCTTCCGCGCAGACCACCGCTGCTCTGACAGTCGATCGGATCTTCAACTCGGCAGAGTTCAGGGCCGAGGCGTCGCCGACTCTGCACTGGCTCGGCAACGAGGCGAACTACGTGGACGTGCGTGACGGGAGCTTCTATACCGTCGACATCGGCACGGGGCGAAGGACGCTGCTGGTGGACGCAGCAGCGTTCACGGACGGAAGTGGAAAGCGGCTCGACATCGAGGACCTCACATGGTCCGATGACCGAGCGAGAGCGCTTCTATTCCATAGGTCGGAGCGCGTGTGGCGCTCCAACACGCGCGGCCGCTTCCACGTGTTCGACGTCGCGACGCGCAGATTGATCCCGGTTACCAGCGTAGACACGGCGATCATGTTCGCGAAGCTGTCGCCCGATGGGCGGCATGCCGCCTTCGTCAGGAACAACAACATCTATGTCACCGATCTCGCGTCGGGCCAGGAGCGCGCTCTCACCCATGACGGGAGTCCCGAGATCATCAACGGCACTACCGATTGGGTGTACGAGGAAGAGTTCGGATTGCGCGACGCGTTCCGCTGGAGCCCGGACGGGAAGCGCATCGCGTTCTGGCGTTTCGATCAATCGGCCGTGCGGCCTTTTTCGCTGATCGACGAGACGACGCGGTATCCCGCGTTCACGACGTTCAAGTATCCCAAGGCCGGCGAGCGAAACGCCGACGTCAAGATCGGAGTCATCGATGTCGGCAGCGGCGCGACGCGGTGGATCAATACCGGCGGCGATGCGTCGAGCTACGTCCCGCGAATGGAGTGGCTCGGCAGCGACAGCGTCGTGTTCCAGCGGCTCCCGCGCAAGCAGAACCGGGTCGATGTAATTGCCGCGAGCGTAACGTCCGACGGTTCCCGGCTGATTCTCACCGATTCCGATTCAGCGTACGTGGATGTGCAGGATCCCGTGTGGCTGAACGACAACGGCCAATTCCTGTGGGAGAGCGACCGTACCGGATGGCGGCAGGTCTTCCTATACGACAGGTCCGGACGTCTGGTGCGCCAGGTGACGAATGACGGAAGCGATGTCACCGGCGTCGTCGGCGTGGACGAGGCCCGCGGGGAGATCTATGTGCAGCACGCCGCGCCGACTCCGACGCAGCGGCAGATCTTCCGCTATTCGCTCAGCAGCGGGCGCGGCACGCAGGTCACGTCGGCGCGAGGCTGGCATTCGATGACCCTCTCGCCCAACGGCCGGTACGCGGTGATGACCCACTCGGACATAAACACGCCGTCGGTCGCGACGCTGGTCGAGATGCCGTCCATGCGCGCCGTGCGCGGGCTCGTCGCGAACGACAGCCTCAAGCAGCGCGTCGCCCGACTGCAGCTCAGCCCGGTGACTTTTTTCCGGGTCCCGGCCGCCGACGGCACGACCATGCTTGACGCCTACCGCATCGTCCCGCCACAGTTCGACAGCACGAAGAAGCATCCTGTTCTGATGTACGTGTACGGGGGGCCCGCGGCGCCAACCGTCGGCGACGCATGGGGGGGATCGAGATTCCTGTGGCATCAGATGCTGGCGCAGCAGGGCTACGTCGTCGTCAGCGTCGACAATCGCGGCGCGGCAATGCGCGGCCGGAACTTCCGGAAGATGACCCAGTACCGCGTGGGCACGCTGGAGTCGGACGATCAAATCGCCGCCGCGCGATGGATCGGGCGGCAGAGCTGGGGCGACGCAAGCCGTATCGGAATCTGGGGCTGGAGCGGCGGAGGCACGATGACGCTGCTCTCGACCACCCGCGGCGGGAACGTGTTTAAGGCGGGGCTGTCGGTGGCGCCCGTAACCGACTGGGGGCTGTACGACACGATTTACACCGAGCGGTACATGTGGACGCCGGAAGGAAACCCGGAGGGTTATCGCGCGACCGCTGCGCTGAATCATGTCGACGGGCTGACGGCAAAGCTGCTCCTCGTGCACGGCACCGGCGACGACAACGTGCATTCGCAGAACACCATCCAATTCGCCCAGAAGCTGCAGCTCGCGCGCAAGCCGTTCTACATGATGCTGTATCCCAATAAGACGCACTCGATATCTGGCGCGGGGGCGACGCTTCACCTGTACGATACCTTTACCCGCTTCATTCTCGAGAGCCTGTGATGCGGTTGGGTCTGGCCGCGCTCGCAGCCGTAGCGGCTGCGGGTTGCGCGCCGCAGACACACACCAACCCTGCAGGCCGCGCGCTCCCGGCGGCCGTCGAGCGCGAGCGCCTGCCGAGGACACGCGCGGAGCGCAGCAACTACACCGAGACCTCGCGCTATGCGGACGTTCTGGCGTTCGTCGACTCACTGCAGAAGCTCGGTGCCCCGATCGTGGTCGGCAGCATAGGGGCGACGACACAGGGGCGCGCCATTCCTTATGTGATCGCGTCGAGGCCGCTGGTACGAACGCCCGCGGAAGCGCGGCGGCTGGGCAGGCCAATCGTGTACGTGCAGGGGAACATCCACGCGGGCGAGGTGGAGGGAAAGGAAGTGCTCCAGGCGCTGCTGCGCGATCTCGTGTTCGAGCAGCGTCTCAACGTGCTGGACTCGGTGGTGTTCATCGCCGTCCCGATCTACAACGCGGACGGGAACGAGGCTGTCGCCACGCAGGAGAGAAACCGCCCGTCGCAGAACGGCCCGGAGATGGTGGGCGGACGCGCCAGCGCGCAGGAGTTGAATCTCAACCGCGACTACGTAAAAGCCGAGGCTCCGGAGACGCGCGCGTCGCTCGCGATGTTTCGTGAGTGGAACCCGGACGTGTTCGTCGATCTGCACACGACCAACGGGAGCTATCACGGCTATGCCCTGACCTACTCGCCCGCGCTGACGCCGGCGGCACCGCTCGCTGCCTACACCCAAGGCGTCTGGCTGCCGCTTCTGCGCGAGCGAATGCGCCAGCGGCACCGCTTCGAGACGTTCGATTACGGGAACTTCCTCAGCGATTTTCGCGACCTCGCTGCGCCTACCGCAGCAACGGAAGGATGGGCGACGTTCGATTGGCGCCCGCGGTATTCCACGAACTACTACGGGATGCGGAACGGAATCGCGATCCTGAGCGAAGCCTATTCGCACGATCCTTTCGACCGGCGGGTTTTCGCGACTGACGCTTTCGTGCGGGAAATACTGTCGCTCACCGCGGAGCGCGGCGACGAGATACTCCGACTGCGCGCCACCGCGACAGGGCAGGGCGCCGGGCAGGTCGTGCCGATCCGCTCGCGGCTTACCCGCTCGCCGCTCGCTACCGATGTGATCGTGGAGGAAGTCGTGTCTACCGGTGATTCATCGAGAACGGAGCCTGGCGTTCCACGTGGACGAAGACGCACGGGCAACTTTCGCCCGGTGCGAATGCCGGTGTTCGACCGGTTCGACCCCATACTCAGCGTTCACGTCCGCAGGGGCTACGCGATCCTCGGCCGCCATCCGGCGATCATGGAGCTGCTAGCCGCCCACGGCATCGTCGTCGAGCGCATCGACAGCCCGCGCATCGCCGCGCTCGAGCGATTTACCGTCGATTCGGTGATCCGGGCGGCACGCCCATTCGAGGGGCACAGCGAGGAGCGCGTGACCGGTCGGTGGTCGATCACGACTGAATCGATTCCTGCCGGCTCCTACTTCGTCTCCACTGACCAGCCCCTCGGCAGGCTTGTCGTCTACTTGCTGGAGCCCGAGAGCGACGACGGCTTGGTCACATGGAATTATTTCCCGGGACTCGTGGAAGGGGCACTCTTCCCGATCGCGCGGCTCTCGCCGGGTGCGGGTTCCCCGACGCCACAATGATGCTTACACTCGTCTAATGCTTCGTGGCGCCCTGCATTACCTCTCCGAACAACAGCAGATCTTCAACTTCGTTCGCAACAACCGCCTGGCGCGCGGCTTTGCGAACCGATTCGTCGCAGGCGAGACGGTAGACACCGCGATGGAGGCGGTGCGCGAGCTGAACGCCATGGGAATTACCGCTTCGCTCGACCTACTGGGTGAGAGCGTCCACAACGAGGCGGAGGCCCGGGTCACCGCGAAGCAGTACGTGGACATGCTGGACCGGATCGCTGGCGAAGCGCTCGACGCCAATGTTTCGCTCAAGCTTACGGCCATGGGACTCGACGTCTCCGAGGACCTCTGCCTTCGACTCATGGATGAGGTGCTGGCGCGCGCGCGGGATCACGGGACCTTCGTGCGGATCGACATGGAGAGCAGCGCCTACACCCAGCGCACGCTCAACGTATTCGAGAACCGTCTGTATCCCGCGTTTCGCGACCATGTGGGCATCGTGCTGCAGAGCTACCTCTACCGGACGATGGCCGACGTCGAGGACGCCATCCGGTTGCGCGCGCGGGTGCGGCTTTGCAAAGGCGCCTACAAGGAGCCCGACACTGTCGCATTCCCGGACAAGAAGGACGTGGACGACAGCTACGTCCGCGCGATGCGACTTCTGCTCACGCGCGGCAACTATCCGGGGATCGCCACGCACGACGAAGAGATAATCGACGAAGTGAGGCGGTTCGCCCTCGAGCAGGGCATATCGAGAGATCGCTTCGAATTTCAGATGCTGTACGGCGTTCGCCGCGATCTGCAGCAGCAGCTTGTCGAGGACGGTTACAGGATGCGCGTGTACGTGCCTTTCGGCACGCAGTGGTATCCGTATCTCATGCGGCGGCTCGCCGAGCGGCCCGCAAACGTCGCGTTCCTCACGGGCAGCATGGTGCGCGAGATGATGAGCGGAATGACGCGCCGCCGACGAAAGCTCCGGGCCTGAGTTGGGACAGTTCCTACCCGCCGATCTCTCGAAGGGCGATCCGAACACGCTCGGCGGGTACATGGCAGTCCACGCCCGGCCGGCGGCGTTCGAGGGGACGGACGGGGCGTCGTATAGCGCGGAGATCGTCACCGATCCGGCGCCTGAGGCGGGTGATCAGGTAGTCGCCGGCTATATCCTGTTCGTGCGGTGGCGCGCGAGCGATCCCGTTGCCTCAGGGCACGTGGAGACGGAGTACCTCGCGACCGGAGCTGAGCCGGAGGTCCGCCGAAGGATCGGCACGCTCACCCTGCAGGAGGTCCGCGCGCTGTTGAATTCCGCTGTTGGCCGGACATCGCCTTCGCAGCCCTGGTGGGAAGTCATGCGCGAAGAGGGTGGCGCGTGACCGACGCATTTGTCGGAGACGTTCTCAGCGGCACCGGTGGCGTGTGGCATGTCAGGACGAAGGACGGACAGGTCCGCGAAGCTTCGCTCCGTGGGCGGCTGAAGAAGGCCACTGTGACGAAGATCGCCGTGGGCGACGAGGTCGATGTCGAGCAGGATCCGGCGAGCGGCGCGTGGACGATCTCGGCGATTCACGAGAGGAAATCGAAGCTGGCGCGGCGCGAGCCGAGCTCGGGATACGGCGAGCGCGTCGTCGCGGCGAATGTTGATCAAGTGGTAGTTGTATTCGCGGCAGCGAAGCCGGAACCCCACACGAGAATGCTCGACCGGTTCCTGGTTATTGCGGAGGCGAACGAGCTCGTGTCACGCGTCGTGGTCAACAAAGTCGATCTCGTTCCCGGCGCCGAAGCCGCGCAGACTTTCGCCGACTACGAGAAGGCCGGCTACGCCGTTCACTACACCAGCACGAAAACCCGCGCAGGGCTCGACGAGCTGCACGATTCGCTCGCCGGCCTGTCTTCGATTTTCAGCGGGCCGTCCGGCGTAGGCAAGTCGTCGCTTCTGAACGCCATGTTCCCCGGACTGAACCTGCGCATTGGCGAGATCAGCGAGTCCGTGAACAAGGGGAGGCACACCACCGTCGGCGCGGTCATGCACCCCTTGCCGGACGGTGGCTACGTCGTCGATTCGCCCGGTCTGCGCGAGGTGGGAATGTGGCATCTCGCGGGCGGAGAGCTTGGCGTCTGCTTCCCCGAGTTCCGGCCGTACCTCGACGACTGCAGGTTCGGCGACTGCTCACATCTGGTGGAGCCGGGCTGTGCCGTTCGCGAAGCGGTTGAATCGGGGGCGATCAGCGCGGCGAGGTACGACAGCTATTCCCGTCTGCGGGCGGACATCGCGACGCAGAAAAGCGAATGGTGATTGGAGATGGTGGTCAGCTATCAGTGATCAGTGATCAAAAAAAACAGTTGCTGATCACTGATCACTGATCACTCCCCCAGTTCCAGCGTCCACTCGACGGGGACGTCCTGCCTGATCGAGTCGCGCACGGAGCAGTACTTGTTCACCGCGAGGTCGATGGCCCGCTCGGCGTTCGCCCGGTCGATGCCGGCCCCCGCAATGTGAAAGTTGAGCGTAACGTGCTTGAGTCTTTTTGGGATCGTGGCGACGCGCTCGCCTACGACGTCGATCCGGATCGAGCTGGCGGGCGTGCGGCGCTTGGCGAGGATTTCGACCACGTCGATTCCGGCGCACGAAGCGAGCGATGCCAGCAATCCATCCACCGGACTGGGACCGGTCGATCCTGATCCATCCAGCCTGATCGCCGGCCTGTCGGGACGGGCGGCGTCGAACGTCTGCTCGCCGCTCCACGTCACCGCGATCGTGGCCGCCGGCTGTGGGGCGACGGGTTGTGTGCGGCCAGAATCTGTTGCGGCCGGCTTCGCGGCTGTTGTCGCGGCCGGTGCCGCGGAGTTGCCGTCGCTTTGTGGTTCTGCACCCATTGAGCCCTCCCGGGCCGAGTCGGTATCGTTTGCTCGAAAGCTACATCCGTCCGGCCCCTCGCCCGGATAGTTTTGCACCATGACCGCGCAAACACCGGCTATGGAGCCCTACTCCCGCCATGTGCTCATCTGCACCGGCGAATTCTGCTCTCCCGACCGCGGCGGTCGCGCGCTTTACGCCAGGCTTTCGATGCTCCTTCAGCGCGAGGGCCTGCTGTTCGGCCCTCGACGCGTAAAGCGCGGGGAGACCCCCTGCCTCGGCGTGTGCGTCGGCGGTCCGATCCTGGTCGTGTATCCCGAAGGCGTGTGGTACGCGGGGGTCACGGCCGAGCTGCTTGAGCGAATCGTCGTCGACCATCTCAAGAACGGGCAGGTGGTACAGGAAGCGGTCTTCCATCGGCTAGCTTTAGAGTCCTAACCGGAGCCCAAATTTGCAGCCGCCCAATCCTCGCCGTCTCGTCCTGAGCGCCGCCCGCAAGTACATCTTCGACAACAAGGACCCCGAGCGCTTCCTCGAGGACGTCGCATCGGGTCCTCATGAATCGGAAGCTCCAAGACTCACCCCCAACGCGATAGAGAGAAGCCGCATGCAGCGCACCCGAGACAAGATCCTGACGAATCTGGAGGAGATGTATCGCGAGGCGTTCGAGAGAGCACGCACGTCCGGGGACCCTTCCCAGATGGCGACGCTCGACTTCGCGTACCGGCGCGAGCAACTGTATTTCGAAGTCCTACTCGACGTTCGGGACGCTCTCGATACGAAACGATAGGCTCGGCTTCCGGCAAGCGTAGGACGCAGCATTGACGACCATGTGGGGCTGGATCGGCTTCAATGCCGTCGTGCTGGCTCTGATCGGGGTGGACCTGCTTGTCTTCCATCGGCGCGCGCGGCAAACGTCCCTAAAGGAGGCAGCCGTCTGGAGCGCGGTGTGGGTGGGGCTGTCGCTCACGTTCTCCCTGTTCGTTTTTCGCTTCATGGGGAAGAACTCCGGGCTCGAATTCCTGGCCGGATACCTGATCGAGTACGCGTTGTCGGTCGACAACATCTTTGTGTTCGTCCTGATATTCGGCTACTTCAGGATTCCGATGGAGTATCAGCGCCGCGTGCTGCTGTGGGGGATCATGGGCGCCCTGATTCTGCGCGGCGCGATGATCGCTGCGGGCGCGGTGCTGGTGTCCCGGTTCGAGTGGATCTTGTATTTGTTCGGCGCGTTCCTCGTGTTCACCGGCGTGAGGATGGCGCTGCAGAAGGCGGGGGACCAGTACGATCCCGAGGACAACCCGGTGCTCCGGCTCGTGCGCAGGGTGATTCCGGTGACGTCCGAATATCATGGTCAGAAGTTTTTCGTGCGCTTGCCCGACGAGAGCGGGGTCGTGCGAATCATGGCGACGCCCCTGTTCATCGTCCTGATCCTGGTCGAAACCACCGACGTCATCTTCGCGACCGACTCCATTCCGGCCATCTTCGCGGTGACTCGGGATCCGTTCATCGTATATACGTCCAACGTGTGCGCCGTGCTCGGCCTCCGCGCGCTCTATTTCCTTCTTGCCGGCATCGTGGACAAGTTCCATTATCTCAAGGTCGGCCTCTCGATCGTGCTCATATTCATCGGCCTGAAGATGCTGGGCGAGAGTTTCGTGCACATCCCAATCGCCGTATCGCTGGGCGTGGTCGCTCTCATTCTCGTGTCGTCGGTGATTGCTTCCTTGCGGTGGCCGCGCCACGACCCGCCGTCGATTCCACCGCTTGCGAGCCTGGGGCAGCACCACGACTCCCATTCGGAGAAATCGGAGAAGAAGTCAGGCTAAACGCCCTTGTGACGCTGAAGTGACTGTACGGGGTGAGCGTGCGCGGGAAACAAGAACTGTCTTTAATGTCGAGGTAACGATGAATCGATCCCGGACGTGGTGGCTGCTCGCGGCTGCTCAGTGCGTGCTGCTCGCGTTGTGTCCCACCCCCGCGTTTGCGCAGGACGTGTCGGGGCTCACCTTTGACGTGACGATTACGACCGGAGATTCTGCGGCCGCCACCGTCCAGAGTGGCAGCGGATGGATCGCCGGCAAGAGCTCGCGCCTGGATCTTCGCGGGCCCGGTAATGCTGCGCAGGCCATGCCTGGAATGCCAGGGCAGAACTTGTCCATCGTCGTTCGGGACTCGAGCGGCGCTCCCGTGATCGCGATGGTCGACCACGATGCGAAGAAAGTGATGTACCCGGCAAAGATGATGGCGATGTTGCAGGAGATGATGGAGTCGTTGCCTGAAAGACCCAAGGTGGGCTTTTCGGTTACCAACATTGTGGTGGACACACTGGGCGCGGGCGAGACGATTTCGGGATTCGCGACGAAACGGTTCCGGCTCTCGGCCGACCTTTCCGTGTCGATGGAAATGATGGGTGAGAGCATGGACCAGAGGATCCACGTCGTGTCGGAGGGAGACTACGCCGAAGAGCTTGCGGGTTATGTAGACCCGTTGCAGACCACTCGCTCCCTCGAGGCGATGACGTCGGGAATGCCGGGAATGGATTCGTCCGCCGTAGCGGAGCTGGGCAAGCTCGCCGCTGCGAGGCCGCGCGGACTTCCGCTGCGCCAGAGCGATCGAATGACTGGGGCTTCGGAGGGCGGGATGCCGACGCCGGCAACCTTGACCGCGCTTTCGAACATCAAGCGGGCGGAGTTTTCCCCCACGGTATTCAGTATCCCGGACGGGTACACGGAAATGGAGATGCCGCATATCCCCGGATTGAATTAGAAACAGTATTATCGCCGCACCGCCGCATGGAGGAGTGAGGACACTGCGTGCTTTCTTCGGTATCTTCAACATGTTTGCCGCGGCGTTCGTTTGCGGTGGCTGCGCCGGCGCTGTGACCAGGGGACCCGCCGCGACGCTCGCCATCACCAACGCGCGCGTCTGGACCGCGGACGACGCGCGACCATGGGCCTCGGCGATCGCGATCGGCGGCGACAGGATCCTGGCCGTTGGATCCGACGCGCAGATCACCGCGCTGGTCAACGCTGGCACGCGCGTGATAGACGCACGAGGCCAGATGGTTGTGCCTGGCTTTATCGACTCGCACGTGCACTTCCTCGACGGCGGTCGCGGACTGGCATCGGTCCAACTCCGCGACGCGGCGACGCCCGCCGAGTTCATCGCGCGGATCAAGGCGTTCGCCGCCACGGTACCGGCGGGAACCTGGATCACCGAAGGCAACTGGGACCACGAGCAATGGGGGGGCGAGCTGCCGCGCCGCGCCTGGATCGACTCGGTGACCCCCGACAATCCCGTCTGGATCAACCGCCTCGACGGCCACATGTCTCTGGCCAACACCGCCGCGCTGGCAGCCGCCGGCGTAACGCGCGCGGTCGCCGCCATCGAAGGAGGCACAATCGTACGTGACGCGAGCGGCGAACTGACGGGCATGTTCAAGGACAACGCGGCGTCGCTGGTGGGGCGGGCGGTGCCGCCCCCGACTGACGTCATGAACGACCGGGCGCTCGACGCGGCGATGACGCATGTCGCGGAGCAGGGAGTCACGTCCGTGCACCATATGGGCGGGTGGGACGACCTCGCGGTGTTCAGGCGCGCGCTGGCACGCGGCGGGCTCCGCACGCGGATCTACGCGGCCGTGCCGCTCTCGTCATGGGCGCGGCTGCGGGACACGGTCGCCGCGGCTGGGGCCGGCGACGACTGGCTCCGCATCGGAGCGCTCAAAGGATACGTGGACGGCTCGCTCGGCTCGCATACCGCTGCATTCTTCGAGCCCTTCACCGACGCGCCCAACGATCGCGGGCTGCTCGTGAACACGCCGGAGAATCTCTACGCCTGGACGAAAGGCGCGGACGATGCAGGACTGCACGTCATGGTGCACGCGATCGGGGACCGCGCGATCCGGCTGCAGCTCGATGTCTTCGAGCGGGTGGCGCGCGAGAACGACGCGCGCGACCGCCGTTTCCGCATCGAGCACGCACAGCATATTGCCCCGCCGGATTTCACGCGCTTCGCGCAGCTGAAAGTGATACCGAGCATGCAGCCGTACCACGCCATAGATGACGGCCGCTGGGCGGACAAGGTGATCGGCGCCGAACGCGCGCGAACCACCTACGCCTTCCGCTCGCTACTCGACGCGGGCGCGAAGCTGGCGTTCGGCAGCGACTGGTACGTCGCGCCGCCGACACCGCTGGAGGGGATCTACGCGGCCGTCACGCGCAGGACGCTGGACGAACAGAATCCGGACGGATGGGTGCCCGAGCAGAAGATCACTGTCGAGCAGGCGTTGCGCGCCTACACGACCGGCTCGGCTTACGCGGAGTTCGCCGAGCGCAGCAAGGGATCGCTCTCGCCGGGGAAACTCGCCGACATCGTGATGGTGGATCGTGACATCACCCGTATCGCTCCCGAAGACATTCGGAAAGCGAGAGTGATGCTGACCATTGTCGGCGGGCGCGTGGTATTCGAGCGCGACAGATAGCGATCCCGGCGAGCACACGAAAAAAACGCCGCGGCCAGGAGCTCCGCGGCGTTCTCATTACCGGACCACCGGTTACATGCGAGGCGCAGTATCGCCCTCGCCCTCGCGGTATAGCCACGCACCGGCCATCGTCGCGGCCATCACCGTCACGAAGCCGAAGGCGGCACTCTTCGCATAGTCGCCCGGCGTGAACAGCCCCATCATGTGCATCCCGAAGTAGACTACGGTGAACAGGAGCCAGATGAATAGGGCGGCAGTCGCCGCTGTTCTCGGGCCAGGGCCGAATCGCGGCCGGATCGCTGCGTACAGCCAGACCGCCATGAGGCCGAACAGCAAGTCCATGGCGAAGAAGACCGCCATAGGTGGCTCGCGCAGGTCGTGCTGCGCAAGCCATGCGTCCATGTTGTCCATCCCCATCAACATGTAGCTGGCCACGTCCAGCGCGATCCAAACGATGCCGGCGACGATGCCACCGAGCAGAACCTTGCTGTAGTTGATATTGCTCACCGAGACCCTCCATAAAGGTTGGGTGCTGCGGCAATACAACTCACCCTGTCGGGGCGTCAGGTCAAGGAAAACCGCGTGTGTAGAATTTCTACAAACGCCTAGTAGCCGGCGATCTCCTCGTACGCGCGCTTGAAGTCGGCGACCTGCGGAAGGATTGCGTCCTCGAGCTGCGGAGCGTAACCGACGAAGGTATCCGTCGACGCGACACGTCTCACAGGCGCGTCCAGCCACGCGAAGCATTCATCCGCGATGGCGGCGGAGATCTCCGCCCCGTAACCCCACGACAGTGAATCCTCGTACGCGACGATCACGCGCGAGGTCTTTTTGGCCGAAGTAAATACGGCTTCACGATCCCAGGGGCTGAGCGACCGGAGGTCGATCACTTCCACCGATATTCCGCTGTCGGCCACGGCGTTGGCCGCCGTCAGTGCGCGCTGCACGGTGGCGCCGTAGGTGACAACGGTCACATCCGTGCCCTCGCGAACGATGCGTGCCTTCCCGAAGGGAATCATGAAGTTCGGGCCCGGATACGCGCTCTTGTTGTATGTCTGCCGGTACAGGTGCTTGTGTTCGAGGAAGATGACGGGGTCGTCGCAGCGGATCGCGGTCCGGAGCAATCCATTTGCGTCGAGCGCTGTCGAAGGACACATCACCCGCAGGCCGGGACAGTGCGTGAACAACGACGCGCCGGTCTGCGAGTGATAAATCGCGCCGCGGATGTAGCCGCCGTACGTCACGCGCACGACGACGGGCGAGGAGAAGTTGTTGTTCGATCTCCAGCGCATCGTGGCCAGCTCATTCCTGATCTGCATGTACGCCGGCCAGATGTAATCGAAGAACTGGATCTCCACGACGGGCTTGAAGCCGCGCGTCGCCAGACCTATCGCGCGTCCGACGATGTTGGCTTCGGCCAGCGGCGAGTTGTACACACGGTGTCCGCCGAACTCCTTCTGCAGCCCCCACGTCACCTTGAAGACGCCACCCTTACCCTTGACCTTGCCCGCATGCTCTTCGCGTGAGATATCGGCGACGTCCTGGCCAAAGAGCAGGATCTTCTCGTCGCGGCGCATTTCGTCCTTCATGCACGCGTTGAGCAGGTCCACCATCGTGGTCGGATCGCCGCTGAACCGCGGGTCGTCCTCGGTGTCGAACTGCTCGCTCGTCGGATCGACGGACGGCGAGTACACGCCGAAGTGCACCGTGTCTTCGGTGGGCTGCGGCTGGGCAAGCGCGTCGTCGGTCGCCGCGAGGATCACGGCGTCGACTTCCTCCTGAATCTTGGTTAACTCCGCCTCGGTCGCGTGCCCCTGCTCGAGCAGCCACTTCGGGAACATCGTGACGGGATCGCGCGCGGCATCCGACTCACGCTCGTCAGCCGGGCGGTACATGGTCTCGTCATCGGACAACGAATGCGAATACGGGCGGATCACCTTCGCGTGCACCAGCGCCGGTCCCTTGCGCTTGCGGACGTGATCTATCGCTTTCGCGAGCGTGTCGTAGCTCGCGATGAAATCGCAGCCGTCGCACTCTTCCACGAGGAGCCCCGGAAACGAGCGCACCAGCTTGGAGATGCTTCCGCCGGCGGTGTTCACCTCCACCGGCACCGAGATGGCGTAGCCGTTGTCCTCCACGAGGTAGAGAACCGGCAGCTTGAGGTTGCAAGCGGTGTTGAGCGATTCCCAGAACTCGCCTTCGCTCGTGGTTCCCTCGCCGGTGGACACGTACACGACTTCGTCTTTCTGAAAGCCTTCCGTGATTCCGATCAGCCTGGCGCGCATTGAAGCCTCCGCGCAGCCGACCGACTGCAGGAATTGCGTTCCAGTCGGCGACGACGAGGACACGATGTTGTAGTCCTTGTGGCCCCAGTGGCTCGGCATCTGCCGGCCGCCCGACGCGGGATCCACGGCCGCGCCCACGGCCTCGTACAACATCTCCGCGGGCGTCACTCCCAGCTGCAGGCATAGCGCGCGATCGCGGTAGTACGTGTAGAACCAGTCGTACGCTGACTTGAGCTGCATCGCCGCCGCGGTAAGGATCGCTTCGTGCCCGGCGCCGGAGATCTGGAAAAAAATCTTGTTCTGCCGTTTGAGCTGGACTTCCTTGTCGTCCAGCTTCCGCGACGTGAGCATGTTGCGGTACGCGGCCTGGAGCTGGTCGCGGCCGAGCGCGCTCGGCGGGGCTTGCTTGGACGACGTCTTGGGCTCGGGGGCAGCGCGGGTGGCCATTTCTGGAAAATAGTGGTTGGAGGCGGGTAGGGGATATGGCCGGTGGCGGGGTTTATGCGCAGATGTGTCGTTGACTGCCACTTCGAACTGATAAGCTGCGAGCGGCCAGCCAACCGCTGTCAGCCTGACAGCTGCCTCAGGAGATTACCATGCGTGGCTTCACCCGTATTTCCTTCGTTGCAGCAACCTTGGTGTCGGCGTGTGCTCAGCCCGCGCCAAACGGCGGCGGGCCCGCGGATAGCGCGCCGCCGCCCGCGAGCGGCGGTTTCACCGGTGACCAGGCGGACTGGGCCGCCATCCTTCGACTCGAGGATCAGGCGAAGGCGATCGCGAAGAGCTCCGGCTGCGCCCGGGTATCCGAGTGCCGGACAGCGCCGGTCGGCAATCGCGCGTGCGGTGGGCCTCGATACTACATCGCGTATTGCTCGACCACGACGGACTCCGTCACGCTATTCAGAAAGCTCGGCGAGGTGGCGGAGGCAGAGAACGCGTACAACCGCAAATACGGCATCGCCTCGACGTGCGAATTCAGAATGCCGGGGCCGGTCACCCTGGCCGGAGGCGAGTGTCGAGCCGCTGGTCAGTAATCGACGGGGCGTAGATAGGATTCGCCGATCGCCGCGTTGCTGAGCATCGCGACGGTCGGCAGCTTGCGTTTCCAGTGCGTGGACGAGAGCCGCTTGTTGACGACATCAACTTCGGCGGCGTCGAAGCCGCGAGAGATGATCTCCTCCGGCCGGTAACCGCTTACGAGCCAATTCAGAATCTCGTCCGCTTTCGCGTACGTGATCCCCATGTCCCCTTCATCGGTTTGGCCCTGTACCAGATCCGCCGTCGGCGGCTTGGAGACAATCTCGTTGGGGACGCCCAGATGCCGCGACAGCGCGAGCACTTGCGTCTTCAGCAGGTCGCCCAGCGGATTGATCGGCGGAGTATCGTCCGCATGCCAGGTGAAATAGCCGAACAGGCGCTCGGTCTTGTTTCCAGTTCCGATCGGCAGCGCTCCGTGCTTGGCCGACATGTCGAACAGAGCAATCATTCGCATTCGCGCCATCACGTTGCCGCGTCGCGTCGCGTTGGCGCCGGGCTCGCCGCGCAGGTATCCGTCCACCGCGTCGGTGATCTCGATGG
This sequence comes from Gemmatimonadaceae bacterium, assembly GCA_013817305.1. GTDB lineage: Bacteria > Gemmatimonadota > Gemmatimonadetes > Gemmatimonadales > Gemmatimonadaceae > JACDCY01. The sequence goes on from JACDCY010000001.1 coordinate 70,116, forward strand.
TCTCCGACTCGATGCCAAGGTCGTCGATCACGAGCTGCGCATGCGCCAGGCTGTCCGGGCTCGACGATTTGTAGGGGAGCCGCACGGCGATCACGTTCTCCGGGCCCAGCGCCCGGGCGGCCAGGTAGGTGGAGCACGCCGAATCGACGCCGCCCGACAGCGCGACTACGACCTTGCTGAAACCACGCCGCTCCATCTCGTCTCGGAGAAATGCGACAAGCCACTCGGCCGTGAGCTGCGGATCGATCTCGATCGGCGGTGGAGAGAGCGGCCGCTCGAGCACGCGGGTGACTTTGAGCTGACCCTTCCTCGCGCTGGTCGCGGAAGACTTGGTTTTTCCCGCTTGCGCTGCCTTGGCGACCTTCGCAGCAGCGGGCTTCTTCTTCGCCTTGTCGAACTGGAGATCGACGGGATCACCGCGCTTGATCGCCTGCACGTTCTCCAGCATGTGCGGCAGAAGCGTCTCGAAGTCGCTGAGCAACGGCATGTCCGACCGCGCCCTCGTCACATCGGTCATGTCCACAGTGACGCTCACGATTCCTTCGTCCCATACGGGGCCGCGCGCGCGAATGTCTCCCTTGGGTCCGACGACCACGGAGCCGCCGGTGAGAAGCTTTCCCCCCTCGCTGCCCACGAGCTGCGCGATGGAGACGTACATCCCGTGCTCCTCGGCGATGTCGCGCGCGAGGCGGTCCCAACGGTCGAGCGTAGCCGGCCCGGGTGCCGGAGTGTCCGCGGCTTCGCGCGGCCACGGCCCGCGGCCGGGCGACGCCGAGTGAATCAACAGAAGGCGAGCGCCGTCGAGGGCCGCCACTGTACCCATGAAGCTGTGCCACGCATCTTCGCAAACCACCATCGCGACGCGACCCACGCTCGTATCGAATGCCCGCAGCTCCAGACCGCGATCGACGAAGCGCTCTTCATCGAACAAGCCGTAAGTCGGCAGAAACAGCTTGCGGTGCACGTGGCGAATCAGCGGCGCATCCCCGCCCAGCGTGACGTACAGCGCGCTGTTGTACAGCGAGTTCTGGAAAAGCTCATAGAATCCGATCGCGACGTCCAGCGTGCGCGCGGACCCGGCTGCGTCGCTGTAAACTTTGTGCAGATCGGCCGCGAGCGAGCCGGCGGTGACGGCGACCTCACGGACCCCGCCCTCCACGAAGTAACCGGTAAGCGCGGTCTCCGCGAAATGGACTACGTCGGGGCGGGGGTCGAGAGCGTCGAGCTGGCCGAACAGCGGGCCGAGCCGCTCGAGGCTGCCGGCGTAATCACCCTTACGTGGTTTGAACTGAACCGTTGCCAGGTGTACTAGTGAAGGCATTGACCGAACATTACTTGACACCTCCAACCTTCGCACCTGTGCGGACGCGCCTATTGACCCGAAGACTGCTGGGCGCGCTCTCCGTCGCCCTCATCGCGTCGCCCGCGGTCTCGCGGGCTCAGCAGCGGGAGCCCTGGCAAATCATCACTCCTGCGCAGGCGTCGCTGGTGCTGGCACGCGACGGCTCGATGGTCGGCGAGATCGGCCGCGAGCGAAGGGTGAGCATCTCGCTGGCGTCTCTGCCGCCGCACGTCGGCCAGGCGTTTGTCGCGGTCGAAGATCAGCGCTTTTACCAGCACGACGGAGTCGATGTCGTCGGAATCGCCGGGGCGATACGCGACAACCTCCTCGGCGAGCGGCGCGGAGCGAGCACCATCACGCAGCAGCTCGTCGGCAACATGCACCCCGACATCATCGATCGTGGGGATCCGGGAATCGGGAGGAAACTTCGCGAGCAACAGGCCGCGCGTGAGATGGACCGACGGTACACCAAGCAGCAGATTCTCGAAGCTTACCTGAACCAGATCGACTTCGGTCACGGATGGTTCGGAATTGAGTCGGCTGCCAGGCATTACTTCGGCAAGCCGGCGGCGCGCCTCACCATCGCGGAGGCAGCCACCCTGGCGGCGGTCCCGAAGGGGCCAGCGGTGTTCGATCCACTCCGCAACCCGGATCGAGTGAGGAACCGGCGCAACGTCGTGCTGCGGCTCATGCTCGAGCAGCGGTACATCTCGCCGGGCGACGCGCGGGCCGCGCAAGCCTCTCCGCTCTCGCTCGCCCCGAACCAGGGGATGTCGGCGCCGGCCGACAACTTCGTGAACGTCGTCCGCATCCAGGCTACGCGAGCGGGTGTCCCGGTGATGAACGGCGGCTACCGCATCCACACCTCGCTCGACCCGGCATTGCAGAACGCCGCGGTGGCGGCCATTGAAGTGGAAGCCGCGGCGTTCGAGCAACGCCCCGGATACCGGCATCCGACCCGCGCGAGCTACACCGGTGGAATGCCCACCTATCTGCAGGGCGTGGCGGTCGCGATCGATCCGGCAAATGGCGACGTACGCGCGCTCGTTGGTGGACGGGATTACGGCGACTCGCAGTTCGACCGCGCCGTGGATGGCGAGCGCCAACCGGGATCGGCGTTCAAGCCGATCGTGTACGCAGCCGCGCTCAGCCGGTCATTCTCGCCGCTTACGATCGTCGCGGACACCGCGATATCGCTCCGTCTGGCGAACGGCACCTACTATCGCCCGGATAACGCCGACCGGCGATTCCTCGGCCCTATCACTCTGCGCGAAGCGTTGACCCAGTCGCGCAACGTCGTGGCCGTGCAACTTGCCGCCGAGCTCGGAATGGATTCGGTGATCGCTCTCGCACGAAGAATGGGCATCACTTCTCCTATTGCGCCCGGACCCGCGAGCGCGATCGGCGCGTCGGTTGTGCAGCCGCTCGACATCGTCGCGGCGTTTACGACCTTCGCCAATCTCGGGACTCCGATGGAGCCGCGGTTCATCCATCGGATCGAGGACAGCCGGGGCAGGGTCGTGTACACCGCACCGGTTCGCGCGCTCCCGCCGGCGTTGGATCCGCGGGTCGCATTCGTGGTGCGGGAGATGATGCGGGACGTGGTCGACCGGGGAACGGCGACTGCGATCCGGCGATTCGTACCCGCAACCATCCCGGTGGCCGGGAAAACCGGAACCACCAACGACAACACGGACACATGGTTTGTCGGCCTGACTCCGGACATCGTGGCCGGGGTGTGGTTCGGGTTCGATCGACCGACCCCGATAAGCGGGGCGGCCGCTGGGGGCTCCCTGGCGGCCCCGGCGTGGGGTCGGATGGTGGCGGCCTTGTACGGTTCGAGGGGGCCAGGCCAGGAGTGGATGGCTCCGGCGGGAGTGATTTCCGGAACGGCCGAACGCGGGACGGGACGCCTTGCTAGCGCGTCAACCTCCCCTGAGAGGCGATATACGGAGTATTTCGTGGAGGGGACCGAGCCCGAAGGGCTCGGGCTCGATCCATGGAAAGTTCTGGGATGGGGGCCCATTCAATAGCAGGGAGGACCCGGGGCCTTTTATTGTATTCGTCCCAAGTCCATTTAACTGAAATAGTCGTAGACGGTGCGTGCTATCTGCGCGATGATCGCTTCGTTTTTCGTCACCGGAGCGGAGGAGCGGACGAACACAACGATCGCGACATGGCCGCCGTCGGGAAGAGTCACCAGACCCGCGTCGTTGGTCATCGGCCGTCCGGTCCCGGTCTTGTGCGCCACTCGCGTTCCTGGCGGGAGCAAGCCTCTGATCCGATTCGGCCCCGTCGACGCCTGCATCATCATCTCGAGCAGGCGGGCGTGACTCGTGCGCGACAACGCGCGGCCTTGCTGCACCGCAACGAGCAAGTCTGCCATCGCGTCGGGCGATGCGGTATCTCTCGGATCGTCGTCGCCGTCGGTCGCGCGGCCAAGCTCCCGCTCGGAGCGATCCACGCGAACGTCGTTTATCCCAAGCGTGCGCAGATGCTGAGTGACTGCAGCGGGACCGCCGGCTAAACCCAGTAGCACGTCACTCGCCGAGTTGTCGCTTTGCGCAATCATCAGTACCAGGAGGCTGTCTACCGAAACACGTACTGACTTGCCCAGCGTACGTTCCCGGAGCGGGCTGTGCAGTCCGGGCACAAAGTCGGCAGCCGTCACCGTGACAACGCTGTCGCGGCGGAGCTCTCCGGCATCCACGCGGCGCAGGATGGCCAGCGCGATCGGCACCTTGTACACGCTGCGCATCGGGTACCGCTCGCGTCCGTTGTGTGACAGCCGTGCCCCCGACTCGACATGGACCGCAGCGAATCCAACGGAGCCATCCACGGCGGCGGCGGTCTTCGCAATCTCCCGCTGCACCGAATCAAGGTCAGCGCGCCGCGCTGTGACGGCGGTCGAATCACCCGCGCCCGCGCCGCGCTCAAGCTCAGAAGAGCAGGCCATGACAGCTACGGCTACTGTTCCGGCGACAACAACACGGGCAGCTGCTCTCAAGCCACGGCCTCCAACGGCTGCGCAGGCTCTTCGGGCTGCACGAGCGCGATGTCCAGCACCTCGCTCAGCGTTTCGACAGGGTGGAAGGTCAGCAGATCGCGCACCTCTTCGGGCACGTCCTCGACGTCGGCTTCGTTCGCCTTGGGAATGATTACGGTCGTGATCCCCGCCCGGTGCGCGCCGAGGACTTTCTCCTTGAGACCGCCGATCGGGAGCACTCGCCCCCGCAGAGTGATCTCTCCCGTCATCGCCACGTCGCGCCGCACCGGGCGCGCGGACATCTCCGACACGAGCGCCGTCGCGATCGCGATCCCGGCCGACGGTCCGTCCTTCGGAATCGCCCCCGCCGGTACGTGGATGTGCGCCTCGATCGCGCCGAGCCGGTCGCGCGGAATGCCCAGATCCGACGCGTTGTTCGTCGCGTAAGTGAACGCGGCGCGCGCCGATTCCTTCATTACGTCGCCGAGTTGCCCCGTGAGAATCAGCGACACGGCGCCACCGGGCCCGATCTGCTCGCTTTCGTTTGCGCGGTTGCCGTAGAATCTGCGAATCGACGCCTCGACGAACATGATGTCGCCGCCCATGGGCGTGTAGTACATCCCGGTCGCGATTCCGATCTCGTTCTCTTCCTTCGCGTGCTCGGGGTGGACCTTCGGCCGCCCGAGGAGTTCGCGCACTTCTTCGGCGCCGATCTTCTCTGGAACGGTCTCGGAGCCGGCGATCTTGCGAGCCAGCTTGCGCGCTACCGCTCCGATCTGACGCTCCAGCTGGCGCACTCCGCTCTCACGTGTGTGACCGGAGATGATCGACGCGAGGGCCTCGTCGCTGATCTCGAGTTTCTTGTCCGACAGCCCCGATTCTTCCAGTTGCCGCGGCAGCAGATACTTCTTGGCGATCTCGAGCTTCTCGCGCTCGGTGTATCCGGCGAAGTCCACGACTTCCATCCGGTCGAGCAGCGGACCGGGAATTGTCTGCAGAAGATTCGCGGTCGCGACGAAGATCACCTCGCTGAGGTCGAACGGAACGCCGAGGTAATGATCGGTGAAGGTGTCGTTCTGCGCGGGATCGAGCACCTCGAGCAGCGCGCTCGCGGGATCGCCCTGGAACGACACGCCGAGCTTGTCGACTTCGTCGAGCAGGAATACCGGGTTTTTGGTGCCCGCCTGCTTCATCCCCTGAATGATGCGGCCGGGCATCGCCCCCACGTACGTGCGCCTGTGTCCGCGAATGTCGGCTTCGTCGCGCGCCCCGCCGAGGGCGACGCGGACGTACTCGCGCCCGAGGGCGCGCGCTATCGACTTCGCGATCGAGGTTTTGCCGACGCCGGGCGGGCCTACGAACAACAGGATCGGCCCCTTCGCCATCGCGCGCGATTTTGCTTCCTTTGAATCGGTGATCGCGCGGTCCTCGAGTTCGCTCGCCTTGAGCGCGGGAGTCGCCTCGTCCTTCGGCGCCTGAAGCTTGGACGCTGGCAGCTCGCCGGTCTCTTCTACTTCGTCGGCAAGCTGCTTGGCGCGCAGGTGCCTGACCGCGAGAAATTCCAGGACGCGATCCTTGACGTCTTTCAGGCCGTAGTGATCCTCTTCGAGCACCTCGCCGGCGTGCTTGAGGTCGAGGTGGTCGTCGGAGCGCTCGGTCCAGGGCAGCTCGGCGATCCACTCCAGATACGTGCGGATAACCTGCGCTTCCATCGATTCCCGCCCGGCGCGCTCGAGCCGGCCCAGCTCGCGCTCCACTTCCGCCCGCGCCTCCTTGGGTAGCTCGAGCTTGGTGAGCTTCTCACGGAGCTCGACGATCTCCTTAGCCTGGTCGTCGTCGCCCAATTCCTTTTGAATCGCCTTGAGCTGCTCGCGCAGGTACATCTCGCGCTGGCGCTCGCCCAGCTCCTCCTGCACCTGCGACTTGATCTCTTCCTGCGCTTCGAGCAGTCCGACGTGGCGCTGGATGTGAACGAGCACTCGGCGGAGGCGCTCTTCCACGCTGAGAGTCTCCAGCAATCCCTGCTTCTCGGGGACGGGCAGGTCGATGTAACCGGCCACCAGGTCCGCAAAACGGCCCGGATCAGTGACCGATTCCAGCACCTGGTGCACGACTTCCTCCGGCAGGCCGCGGCGCTCGCCGAGGTCGGCGGCGCGCTCACGCGTCTCCTTCTCCAGCGCGACGAACGCAGGGTCGTTCCCGTCGATCGGCGTCATCTCTTCCGCCGGCATGACGACGGCCGCGAGAAAGCCCTCCGTCGTCGTGTACTGCAGCGCGGTCGCGCGTTGCTCACCTTGGAGGAGAAGCTGAACGCCGCCTAGCCCGCGCTGAATCTGGCCGATCTTGGCGATGACACCCATGGAATACAGGATGTCCGCGGTGGGCTCGTCGCTGTTGTCGCGCTGGGCGACCGCGAAGACGAGCCGGTCTTTTTTGAGCGCCGACTCGATCGCGCGCAGAGTTCCGGGCCGCCCTGCCGCGATCGGGGCAGTGAGTCCGGGGAAGATTACTGTCCCGCGGAGGGGCAGGACGGGCATTGTTTGGCGTTCGCTCAAGAGTGGGGCTCGGAGTGGGTGACCGTTTGTGGGGTTTGTGGATTATGGTTCGCGCGGCTCAGCGATCTCTCGGTGCGCCAACCACAAGCCATGAACCAAAATCCGGGGTTTCGCCGTAGGTCCTCGCAGGATTCACACCCGATGACATACGCCAATCAGGCTGTCGCGGCAAGCAAACAGGAGTCGGAATGGCGGCACGGCTGCCGTAACGGCTTTGTCCTGTTCAGCAACTGTCCTCCGTGCTACGTTAGGCCTGTTAGTCCCACCTTAACGTTCCCGGCGAGACATAGTGTCTGAACGCGGTCTAACTACGTCCGATTTCGAGCTCAGGGCACAGGTCGACCGAGTGCTCACGACCAACTATGAGTTGGCGGAAGAGATCGGGCGAGGTGGCATGGGGATCGTTTATCGCGCCCGCGATAAACGATTGAAGCGCGACGTGGCGGTGAAGCTTCTACCGCCGGAGCTCGCGTTCCGCTCGGATATCCGCACGCGCTTTCTGCGGGAAGCGGAAACGTCGGCGCAGCTCAGCCATCCCAACATCGTTCCCATCTATACGGTAGGCGAGGAAGGAAATCTCGTTTACTTCATCATGGCGTTCATTGGCGGGGACAACCTCGCCAAGCTGATTCACGATCGCGGCCCGCTCGACCCTGCCGAAGTGCGCAGGATCCTGGGCGAAGTTGCCGGGGCCCTGTCCTATGCGCATGGCAGAAAGGTGGTGCACCGGGACATCAAGCCGGACAATATCCTGCTGGATTCGGATACCGGCCGGGCCATGGTCACGGACTTCGGCATCGCGCGGGCGGTGATCGAGGGATCGGGGTCCAGGCTCACGGCGACGGGCATGGCGCTGGGCACTCCGGCGTACATGTCGCCCGAGCAGGCGGCCGGCGACAGCAACATCGACGGGCGGACCGACATCTATTCGCTGGGCGTCGTCGCATACCAGATGCTGTGCGGCGAGCTGCCGTTCGACGCACCGAACACACCGGCCATGCTGGTGAAGCATCTCTCGGAGCTCCCGCGACCGATCTCGGACCGATGTCGCGGCGTGCCGCCTGACCTGGCGCGGGCGGTGATGCTCATGCTGGAAAAGAGCCCGGACGCGCGCTTCCCGAGCGCGGGCGCGCTGGCCGTGGCGCTGGAGAGCGGGAACGTCCCCGAGCCGCAGCGCACTGCCTGGTCGCCCACGATTCCGGCGCAGGTGGCGAGATATGAGTCCCGGTCCGCGGCCGTGTCGGCGCCGGAGACGGACGAGGAGATGGAGCGGTGGGAGGCGGGGCCCGTGCGAAGGTTCCGCAGGAAGCTGGCGCCATACATCGCGGTCAATTCCGTGATCGTCGTCGCGTCGATCATCAGCGGCGTGGAGGTTTTCTTCGTCACGGTGTTCTGGTCGATCGGCATGGCGATCCAGTACTCCAAGCTCTGGTCGGCCGGCTACGACTGGCGCGACGTTTTCCGGCAGCCGCGCGACCGGCTGTTCGTTGATGTCGCCGGCGAGACGCTCGACGATGCGCGCGCGATCTTCGACCCGAACAAGCGCGAGGAAGTCCGCGCCAAGATGCGGGCGCGCCGTGCGACGCCGCAGCGGAGCCTCGCGTCGCCCGGAAGGAAGGACGTAGCGCTTGACCGCGATCGCGGTGATCGCGACCGTAGTGATCGCGACCGTAGTGATCGCGCTGGCCGCGCCGGCCGTGACCGCAGCATCTCGGACTCTCCGCGCGGCCCGGAGCTGCCGGTCGTCGCGCGCGCGCGCGCGGACCGCGACGAGATCCGGCGGCTGGTGAATTCGCTCCCGGAAGAGGACAGCCGGATGATCCCGGAAGTCGTGCCGTCCGCGGACCAGCTTTTCGACAAGATCAAGTCGCTCTCCAATGCCATGGCGGCGGTCGAGACCCACGGCGTCGAAGCCTCGGCCGCGGACGTCGAGCGCGAGATCGAGTCTCTCGAGGCCCAGGCCAATCCATTGGAGGCCGCGAGCGAGCAACGGGTGCGCCGGCTCGCGGGGCTCAAGCGTCGCAGGCGCGCGCTCATGGATGTAAAGAAGCGGCGCGATGAAGCCATGGCGAAGATCGAGAGCTGCGGGATCGCGCTCGAGAACATGCGACTCGACGTGCTCCGCTTCCGGACCGGCGGCCAGACGCACTACAACGTGACCCTGCTTGCGGAGCAGGCCATGCGCCTTGCCCGCGATGTGGATGTGCTGGCGTACGCCGCGGATGAGACCGGGCGCGTCAGCGCCACGCGCTGACCGTGTCCAACCGGGTGACGGAGGAGCTGCCGCTCGATCGGCGGTTGCGCAATTTCAAGCGATCGTTCTGGCAGGCCGTGGGTACGCTGGCGCTGTTGATCGGCGTCAATGTCGTGTTCACTCCCTCCATTCCATGGGTGGTTATCGCCGGGATCGCGCTGGCCATCGGATTGGTGCGCCAGGCTGCCGCGCTCTGGGCAGACGGCGTCGGATTTCGCGACCTGTTCTCGCGAGGCCCGTTTTCGTTCGAGGGTCGCGAGATCAAGGCCGACTCCAACCGCGCGCTCCCCGAACGCTCATACCGCTCCGGGCGTGACGTTGGCCACCGTGCGATCGAAGCCGCTCCGCTGTCGGCCAACGCGGGGCCCGTCGAGCGGGCGATGTCGCGCGCGCGCGAGCAGCACGACGGAATCGTGCAGACCATGCGGCAGCTTTCGACCGTCGATCGCGAGCTGATCCCCGACGTGCGGCCCACCATCGATGCGCTGCTCGAGCAGGTGCTGGTCCTCGGCGATGCGCTGCGAAGGCTGGACGAAAATGTGGGATCGACGTCGCTGGACGAGATCGGTTCCCGCATCGCCGCGATCGAGGCAGACACCAAGCGCACGCCCGAATGGGAGCGGAAGCGCGATCTGCTCGAGCGCCAGCGGACTTCGATCAAGGAGCTGCAGCAGCGGCAGGCGGATCTGAGGACCCGGTTCGAGCGTGCGACGCTGCTACTCGAGAATCTGAGGCTCGACGTGCTCCGACTTCGGTCATCCGGGGTACAATCGGCGAGCGAGGACGTTGCGGGCGCGACGCAGGCTGCGCGGGTGCTGTCGGCCGACATTCGCCATGCGTTGGAAGCGGCGGACGAGGTCAAGTCGATCCGGTAGTTCTCAGTGGCAGTTCAGCCCGTAGCTCGGAGCTTGCAGCCGGCAGCTACCAGCTTGGCAGTTCTAAGTAGTAGTTCTAACTAAATTCAGTGATGCCTAGCGTCTTTCTCCTCGTGGTCGCTGTCGCCTTGTCGGTATTCGGCTGTGACCAGCGTGCCGGCGCATCCGACGCGATCGCCGCCGCGCCGGTGCCCGAGGGCCCCGACTTGGTGACGGACACCGTCCCGCGCGTATCCCACATGTCCATGCCGCGGATCGTGCGCGGGCTGTACGTGAACCGCTGGGCAGCGCTCGGCAGCAAGATGAACGAGATGATCGGCCTCGCGAAAACGACCGAGATCAACGCGCTCATCATCGACGTCAAGGACGACCGCGGGTTCGTGCTGTACCGATCGAACGTTCCCCTCGCTCGTGAGATCGGAGCTGACACCAATTCACCGATGAGCCAGTCGCGGCTCCGCGCGATCCTCGACACGATGCGCGCGCACAACATCTACCCGATCGCCCGAATAGTGGTGGTGAAGGATCCCCTGCTGGCCGAGAAGAAGCGCGAGTGGGCCATCAAGCGGACGTCCGACATGCAGCCCTGGCTCGACCGCAACGGCAAGCCATGGCTCGACGCGCATCAGCGCGGTGTGTGGCAGTACGCCGCCGACCTCGGTCGCGAGGCATGGGATCTGGGCTTCAGTGAAGTGCAGCTCGACTACGTGCGGTTTCCCGACGAGAAGCGCCTGATTCGCGAATCCGTTTTTCCGCTCGCGCAAGGCCGGTCGCGCGCGCAGGTCATCCGCGACCAGCTCGGGTACACCCGCCGGCTGCTCCGGGCAAACGGAATCCCGATGACGATCGACGTCTTCGGCCTGACCGCTACGGACAGCACCGACATGGGCATCGGCCAGAAATGGGAGATGTTCGTGGACCAGGCCGACGCGGTGCTGCCGATGAACTATCCGTCGCACTTCGCGCCCGGCACTTACAAGCTCTCGAATCCGAACGCGCAGCCGTTTGCGACGATCGACAACGCGATGAAGGACGTGCGGCGGCGAACGGCGCCGGTGCGGGGCGCCGGCAGGATCATCCCATGGTACCAGGACTTCACGCTCGGCGCGCCGCGGTACGGCGTGGAGCAGGTCCGGGCGCAGATCGAAGCGGGGTACAAGAACGGCTACTACGACTGGGTTCTCTGGAATCCGGGCTCGCGCTACACGATTGGGGCGCTGCGTCCCAAGTCGGCGCTCGAGGAGGGGCTGCGAAGCCTTACCGCCGATTCCACGCGGCGAGCGTCCGCCGCGCGACGGGCCGACTCGGTGCGACGCGCGGATTCTGGGCGGCGGTCGGATTCGGTCCGTGCCTTACCCCGCTAGTAGCGACTTCAAAAATTCGCTGAGGCGCGTCGGGGCTTCCTCCGGAGCGAAGTGCCCCGTGCCCGGTATCTGATGGAAGGTCGCGCCGGGGAGCGACGCGGCGAGCGCGCGCCCCCGGTGCGCCGGCGACAGCGAATTCAATGCGCCACAGACTATCGCAGTAGGAACGGCGCCGGACGAATCGCCGACGGCAGCAGCTGCCGAAAAATTTTCCAGCCGCAGCGCACGCGCGTGACGCGCCAGCACGACACCCCCCGCTGCATCCGCAAAGGGCTTGAGATACCGCGCGCACGATCGCGCGCCGGCTTCGCGGTTGATGAAACCCGAGATCATCCGCGCGCGGATTCGCCCGCGCGCGAAAGCCGACAGTGGCCCGCCGAACATCGCAGCCGCGCCGGGTGAGACGGAAGCGGATGCTGCCCAATGGCGGTCAGTCGGGGGGTCGACTAGACATAGCTGCGACACCAGCGCCGGCCACGCTCGCGAGAATCGGTGCGCGACGGTCGCGCCCAAGTCGTGGCCGATGAAGCACGCCCGGTCGATGCGGAGCTCGGCGAGAAGTCCGCGGAGCCGGTCCGCGTGCGCGCCCGCGGATAGCGCGGAATTGAACGGACGGTCGCTGCGTCCGTAGCCGAGCAGATCCGCAGCGACGATCCGCCTGCCCGATGGCAGCAGCGGGATAAATCCGCGCCAGAGCAGGCTGGACGTCCCGAAGCCGTGCACCAGAACGATCGGATCGCCTCCGCCACGCGTTCCAGCGGCGTAATAGTAGAGCCGGACACCACCAACATCGACGAATTCACCGCGCATTTGACCCCGCTTAGTGTCTGGCGCCAACCGGGAAACGTGCTATTCTTACGCGCCGACCTCGCTACGATAAGGTCGGGCACAACATTCGAGCTCTACTTGCCCCGTTCAAACGGACAATTTGACCGTTAATACTCCCTCCGAAGCGCGCGTCACAGCTCCAAGCCCAGGCGCTACAGGGCTTTCGGCTGCACCAGAAGGTCACGCCGCTCTTCCTCCGTCCGCCCCCGAACAGCTTGAGCCGGTGACTTTCCCGCTCACCTGGATGATGGAGCACGGTTCTCCGTCTCTACAATACAGGTCGGCCGTCGAAGTCGCACGTTTGCCCGTCCCGCAGGGTCAGCTGGACTGGATGCCGTACTCGTCCCGCTCGGCGATACGCCTCGCTGTGACGCAGGGGATAGATGGCGTGTGGAACGACAAGATGATGGCCATCCCCTCGGCCCGCGGCGGAGAGTTCGAGGGAGTCGGGACGATTCCGGCGCTGCAACGATTGCTCGAGGCCGGGTGGTCGCCCGACTCGCCGCCGATCGCGCTCTCGCGTCGCATTCTGTTCAGGCTGCTGGCAGAGGACGACGACCCGTCGTACCTGTACGAGCTCGGTACGAAGACGCAGACGGAGGATCAGATTCGTCGCGGTCGGGCCATCCTCCGCGAGGCCGCGGCCGCGACGCTCGCGCGCGCGGGCTTCGAGAACGACCCTCGATTGCGCGGCGCGGTTCGCAGGATTGTCGAGCGCATGGAGGCGTTTTTCAATTCGCCGCTCGGCGCCAAGCCCTGGCAGCGCATCGGGAACACGCACGTGCTCGCCGCCGAAGCTTCGCCGCCGTCGATCTTCGTCTTGCGCATTCTCGCGCACATGCCGCTACTCAGGTACGAGCACCATTCCGCGCTCGAACGACTGTACGAGCACCTCGCGCAGCCGTTGCCTCGCCAGGAACCCGTTCAACTCGTCGGTCGTCATCAGATGGCGCAGCCGCACCTGATACTCGGCGACAAGCTGCCGCACCGGAACGCGGTCGAAGCCGACATTCCTTACGCGCTGATGTGGCTGGAGCTCATGGCGCGACTCGGCTTCCTGCGCCGCAACGAGGTGTGGCTGAAAATGTTCGACAGGTTCCTCGAGGACACCAACAGGGAAGGCGTGTGGCATCCCCACAAGGGAGGCGATACGCCGAAGACGAAGAGCCCGTACGCGTGGGCGACCTTCCCGCTCGAGGAATCGATGAGCGCCGAAGGCCGCTGGGCCGACGTCACCTTCCGCATCGGACTGATCGCGCGGCTCGCGGGCCGAGAGATCAAGGTCGTCTAGCAGGCGGCGCCTCGGGGGGCGCATTCCCCCGGAATCGATGTTTCCCGCGGGCGACCCGCGGTTCCGCGTGCGCATGCTCGGGTTGCCGTCTGGCCCTTCCGTCCGGGTCGTCGAATGCGGAGACGAGCAGGCACCGCCGATCCTGCTGTACCCCGGCTGGGCGTGCTCCGTGTATGTATTCCGCCTCGTTCTACCGGCCCTGGCCTCTATGGGCTATCGCGCGATCGCGGTGGAGATGAAGGGACACGGACTGTCGGACAAGCCGCGCGGACCCGGCGAATACACGCGACCAGCGCTGGTGGCTCATGGGGTGGAGATCTTCGACGCGCTCGCGCTGGTCAACCCGGTCATCGGCGGTCATTCGCTCGGCGCGGTCCTGTCGTTCCTTGTCGCAGCCGAGCGACGCGACTCGGTGCGCGGCCTTCTTCTGTATTCGCCGGTCGGATATCGCGGGGTTTCGAACCTCGGTCTGTTCCGCGCGTGCACGCCCGCGTTTGCCCGCCCGCTGATGCCGCATGTCTGCTGGCGCTGGATCTCTGCGATGGTTCTGGCGCTGACGTACGGCGGAATCCGACGACCATCCGCGCGCGATGTGGACGAGTACTGGGCTCCGACGCAGTTCCCCGACTTCGCGCTGACGGCGCGGGATCTATTGCACCAGTTCGATTTTGGTCACCGGTCGAGCATATCCCTCGCGGGCATCACGCACAGGTCGCTGGTGATGTACGGCTCGAAGGACGTGCTGCTGGACGAGCGTGCGATGGCTGCCGACGCTTCGGAAATGCAGCGCGCGGACGTCCACCGCATCCCGGGCGCCGGCCACGTCATCTGCGAGGAGACGCCGGACGTGGTGCTGGAAGCAACGCGTGCGTTCCTTGAATCCCTCTAATCCACGCGCACGCGACCGAGCCGCGAGACGATGACGCTGTCGGCGCGCCCGTTGCGTCGCACTACCATCGTCATGTTCCCCGCGCCGTACCCGATGCCGATCGGGGAATATGTGAAGGAGGACCGGTTGGCCGAGAGCGTGACCCGGTGAGTGTCGGCGAATCCGCGGGAGCGAATCGTGTCGCCCCCGGCGACCACCGTGACCGACCCCCGCGCAGTGTCTATCTCGACTGTGATTCGCTCGGCGCGCATTATGGCGTGATGCCGGGCGGCATTGAACAGGGAATGAATCTCCGTAGTCGTACCGCGCACGTGGATCCCGTCCATCAGTCGCGCCACGCGCGGAACCGATATGGCGGAGAGTATGGCGATGATCGAGAGCGACAGGACCAGCTCTATGATCGTGGTGCCGCGGCGCAAGGCTGGGTCCGGTTAGTGGTCCCTGGATTCTGGTTTATGGATTGCGCTCTGCAGCACCAGTTGGGCGCGCACCGAATCGCTATCTTGCATATGACAACCGAACCGGAGCCGACATGAACGTCACGATCGAATACTGCACCGTTTGAAGCTACGAGCCCCGGGCGGCCGGTCTGGCCGCCGAGATTCGCAAGGCGTATCCGGACGCGAAGATCGAGCTGATCCCGGCGAGTGGCGGGCGATTCGAGGTCGTCGTGGATGGAACGCCGGTATTTCGGAAATCCGAGCTGGAGCGGCAGCCGGAGAAGGGAGAAATACTGCGGCTCATCAAGGCCATTGAAGGTTGAGTCACCGATTAACCCCGTAGCTTAAAGCAACAATGAAAATCGCTTTATCGACCGGCGGCGGTGACGCCCCTGGTCTCAACGCAGTGATTCGGGCCGCGGTGCTGTCGGCCGTGAGCCGCGGTTGGGAAGTGTGCGGCATCAAGCGCGGCTTCGCGGGCCTGCTCGGCGAAGACGAAGTCATCGCCCTGGACGAGCGCTCGGTGCGCGGGATCGCGCACCTCGGCGGGACGATCCTCCGCACCACCAACCGCGGGAATCCCTTCAGCTATCCGCGCAAGCGCGAGGACGGCAGCACGGTAGAGGTCGATCGCTCGGATGAGCTGATTGCGAACGCGGACGCGCTCGGCATCCACGCGATCATTTCGATCGGTGGCGACGGATCTCTGGGGATCGCGAAGAGGCTGCACGACAAGGGCGTGCGGATCGTGTGCGTTCCCAAGACTATCGACAACGACATAAGCGGCACGATCACGACGTTCGGCTTCGATACCGCCGTGAACACTGCGCTCGAGGCGATCGACAAGCTGCACACGACGGCCGAATCGCACGACCGCGTGATGGTCATGGAAGTCATGGGCCGCAACGCGGGCTTCATCGCGCTTCATTCGGGACTCGCGGGCACGGCGGACGTGATCCTGATACCCGAGATTCCGTACGACATCGATCGCGTGTGCGACAAGATCGTGGCCCGCGACCGGGTCGGAAAAAAATTCTCGATCGTCGTGATCGCGGAGGGCGCGTTTCCCAAGGGCGGCCGAGAGTCCATCCGCGGCGCATCCCTGCCCGGCGAAGCCAAACGACTCGGCGGGGTTTGCGAGGAGCTGGCGATGGTGATCCAGCAGAAAACCGGGAAAGAATGTCGCTCTCTGACGCTCGGGCATTTGCAGCGCGGCGGACAGCCGACCGGCTACGACCGCCTGCTCGCCGCGCGCTTTGGTGGTGCCGCGATCAAGGCCGTGGAAGACGAGCAGTGGGGTACGATGCTCGCGCTGCAATCCCCGCACATCGTGACGCTCCCGTTGGACGAGGTACTGCGTGAGCCCAAACGGGTGGAGCCAAATCACGATATCGTTCTTACGGCCCGGGCCATCGGAATCTCATTCGGGGACTAACTGTCACCCCAGGATGACAATCCCAGCCTGTTTGGGGAGTTGGGCGCATAGGCTAAACCCTTGACCCGTCAGCATTTACCACATAGTCCCCGTCACGGCCCTATTACTGCCATATCTCCTGTGTCGGCATGAGGCCGGCGCATCGTTGGAGTCGTCCATGAAGAAGCTCTCTCTCGCATTTGCATTTGCACTCATCGCCGCCGCGACACCGGGGGAGGCCGCCGCACAGGGCCGGCCCTCGCTGCCTCAGCGCGATGGAGAAGAGCAGCCACAGGTCCCGAGAGACTATCGTCCCCCCGCGGGGATGTGTCGCATCTGGCTCGAGGGAGTGCCCGCCAGCCGTCAGCCCGCGCCGACCGATTGCATCACGGCGCTGCGCAACAAGCCGGCGAACGGACGCGTGATCTTTGGAGATCCGCTGCCGTCTTCCAAAAAGAAGGGCAAGGGTGGCAATCCGTTCGGGATAGGCTCCTTCGAGGAATAGCCCCCAGCTAACCGGAGGACCGATGAGAAAGATCGCCCTTACACTAATCGTTGCCGGCGCGGCGTTCGCGACGGAAGCAAGCTCGCAGACGGTCGTCCGCGCGAGCAACGTTCCGCCTGGACAGCGCCCGCCCGCGGGCATGTGTCGCGTATGGATCGATGGCGTTTCGCCCGGCCGTCAGCCGCGCGCAACGGATTGCGCTACGGCGCGCGCGAACGCGCCGGCCAACTCGCGCATCATCTATGGCAATGACGCGTCCTTCCCGGGCCGCGCGGTCGGGCGTTTCAGAGACGGCGACTGCGAGTTCGAGCGCCGTCAGTCGAATCTCGGAGACGTGTTCTTCGGTGCGCGCGCCTCACAGCGCGACTTCGACCGGAATTGCAGCGTAGACTCGAAGCGTACTCGTGATGCCGGCGTATGGTACCCGGTCGGTCACGATGCCAACGGCAACGTGATCTACGAGCGGCGCACGCGCACGCGCGATGGTCGTACTGTTACGGAGCGCGCGCGGAGCCGGGATGGCCGCTCACTTTCGCGGATCGCCTCGAACGGGAACAACCGCGTCAAACGCGACAGGGACGATGACGACGATGATCGCAACATCTCGAAGTCGGAGCGTGATCGTCTGAAAGCGGCCGAGAAGGCGCGGCGCGACCACGAGAAGGCCGTTCGCAAGGCCCAGCGTGATCGCGAAAAGGCGCTCGAGCGCGCGCGAAAGGACGCCGAGCGTAATGGTCGTGGCGACAACGGCAAGCGCCGGGGCAACGACAACGACTGATAGCAGGGGGAGAAGCTTGTTGGTGGACCTTGACAGGACCGTCTTAGCGTAGCGTAGGTCCAGTCAAGGTTCACCAACAGCTTCGACCGCGCGACCAAATCCACGAAATCGGTTTGGCTTCGCCCGCCCGGCGTGGCATCTTCCCTTGATGCTTCGTAGCGTACGCGATCAGTACCTCCCGCCCGACCACGCAGCGTTCGTGGCGGCCGAGCCGCCCACGGGCCGCATCATCGTCATCGCCCCCACGCGGGCGGCCTGCGAAACCATAGAGCTCGCGCTCGGTCTACACCTCGACACCTTTCTGGAGCGCGAGCACGGCGCCGAGGTCCGGGAGTTGGCCGCATCCGGGAAAGGATTCGGCATTGTTGCCGGGACGGGCACGGGCAAGACGCTCGCTGTCCGGCCCATCTCCGAGATCATTCTCAAGGCGTCGCTCAAGGTCGGTGTAGTCAACCGCGAGCGCGAAGCCACGCCCGACACGCCGAGCTGGAACGTGATCATCGTCACGACCGGCATCGCGCGCCGCTGGTTTCAGGACGGAGACATCCTCCCGAGCGACACGCTCGTCGTAGACGAGATCCATCAGACCTCCGCCGAGCTCGAGCTGTGCCTCGCCCTCGGCAAGCGGGTTGGCTGCCGCTTCATCTGGCTGTCGGCGACCGTGGATCCGGCGTTTTACTCGAGCTACCTGGATTCGTCGGCGGTGGTGCAGAGCTTCGCATTCGATCCCACGAAAGCCGCGAAGGTCACAGTCGTAGACAAGGACCCGCTGGATTTTCTCGACGACAGGTTTCTGCAGCGCGTCCTCAAGGAGAACCGCGGAGTTGGCGTGTTCCTGCCGACGCGGAACGCGGTCGAGCAAGCGGCGGCGCATGCGGGAGATCGCTACCCGCGCATCAATACGGCGTTCTATCACGGCGGCGAGCCGATCCGGATCATCCGGCCGTTTCTGGAAGACGAGGGGCAGAAGCCGTTTCTCCTCGCGATGACCGCCGCGGGACAGAGCGCGCTCAACGTGCGCGGAATGGACACGGTGGTCATCGACGACTCGCGCTTCGCCAACGTCATCGAGCGCGGTCGCAACGTGCTCACCCGCGTGCACCTCGGCGCCAACGAGATTCTGCAGATGGCGGGGCGCGTGCACGGCCGCGTCGAGAACGGGCGCGTGTTCATCCTGTCGGACCGCAACATAGTGTTCTCCGAGCTCCGGCCGACGGCGCCTGACTTCCAGCTCGCGGGAGATTCCGAGCGCGTCGCCATCACCTGCGCCGATCTCGGCGTGCGAGCCGACGAGCTCGAGCTGCCCGTGCCGCTGGACAAGCAATCCTACCGCCGTGCCCTGGCGCTGCTGGAAGACCGGGGCATCATCGAATCTGGCCGGCTCACCAAATACGGCAAGCTCGTGGAGGCGATGCCGGTGGACCGGCCCTGGGCCGAGCTGCTCGTGCACGCGGACGACGAGCTCGTGCCGTACGTCGCGGTGATGAGCTCGGTGGAGTCGCTGCACCGCATGACGCGCGACGACCGTAACCTCGAGGGACTGATCGTCCCGGGCAGCGACAATCTCACAGCGTACAACCTGTACGCGGAAGGATTCACGCGCTGCGGATACATCGGCGAAGTGTACGGGCTATCGCGGCATCTTTTCGACGACAGCATCGAGCAATGGGCCGAGGAGCGCGGCGTGCTGGTGAAGGCCATCGAGGATGCCGCGCTGGGAATGGCGAGCGTGTATCGCGGGCTCGATCTACAGCTGCCGTCGAAGATGGTGCTCGCGCGCGATCATGCATATGGGAAGTTCGTGGAACTGCTCGCTGAAGTGATGCCGTTCGATCTGGTGATCGACGAAGAGACGGCTAGTGGAGACAGCGCGCGCGTCTCCAAGACGAGCGTGTGCGGAAGTTGGGGGCCGATTGCGGGCACCCTGCGGTACTTCGCGGATCGCAGCGGCACGCCGCGCGCGGGGATCGAAGGAACGCAGATTCCCGCGGAGAAGATCCGTAAGTACGCGCGGCGCGGCGCACCCGAGGTGGCATACGACCCGCGGCGGAAGCACGACCCGCTGACCTTGCGCCGCAAGCTCACGTACTTCGGCTTCGAGCTCGAGCGCGACGCGGAATCGATCGAGGAATTTCCGCCTGACCTGTTGCAGGAAACCCGTCACGCTCTCGCTGAAGCGCTCGCGAAGGGCGAGGCGCGACACGCAGCAGTCAACCGGAATCGCGTTGCGATCGAAGAGATTCGCGAGATATACAAGCGGTCCGGCGGCGCCACCCCTCGACTCGGCTTGCCCGAGCTGACCGCGATGTACGAGCGGGAGCTGGCCGACGCGCGATCACTCAACGATTTCAAAGCCGCCCCGTTGCGACTCGATCTGGAGCCCTTGGTCGAGCCGAGTGCGAGAGAGAAATACGCGGAGCTTCCCGACACGGTTTCGATTCGTGACAAGGAGATGGAGATTGGCTACGAGGTCGAGGAGGGGAACGGGGAGCGGCGCGGAGTCGCGCGTTTGCGCTTGCCGGAGAAGGTGGCACGCACGCTGACCGACGCCGAGCTCCCGCAGCTGGATCGCCCACTGTATTTCATGGTGATGCGCGGCCAGCGGGGCGCGGTGCGCGCGAACAGCCTGCAGGAGCTGCAGGATGCGCTCGATCTGCCGTGGACGCAGGACGAAGTCGAGCGAGCCGGGCGCGGGGTCCGTGAATCGTCGCGCGACCGTGACCGCTCGGGCGGTCGCGGGAAGGGGAAGCGAGGCGGCGCCCGCGGGGCCAACAAGCGCGGCGGCCCGAAACGCGACAGGCCAGGGCAGGGCGCCAATCGCGGAGACAAGCGCGGGGCCCCGAAGTCGCGCGGCGGTGGTAGCGGCGGCAGCGGCGGCAGCGGCGGCAGAGGTCGCAGTCCGCGCGGCCGGCGTTAGAATTCCACACCCATTAATTCACCGCCGATGACCAGAACTTCGCAGTCTTCGTTGCAACAGTATTTCGAGGCCCACCAGAAGGTCGTGGGCGATTCGCTCGCCTCGCTTGCGCCGGCGATAGCGGCGTCGGCAGAGGCCATGGCTGCCGCTCTGGTCGCGGGGAAGAAGGTGATTGCGTTCGGCAACGGTGGCAGCGCCACTCAAGCGAGTCACCTCGTGGGCGAGCTGCTCGGCAGGTTCAAGAAGAATCGCCGCCCGCTGCCGGCCGTCGCTCTCGCGTGTGATCCGGCGGCCGTGACATGCATCGCCAACGATTTCGGGTACGAAACGTTGTTCGAGCGGCAGGTCGAAGCGTTCGCGCAACCTGGTGACATCGCGGTAGGCCTGACCACGAGCGGGAAATCGGAGAATGTTCTCCGCGGCCTGGCCGCTGCCAGGAAAGGGGGCGCAATCACAATCGCGGCAACAGGGGCCGCGGGCCTGGCTGCCGGCGCGACCGCCGATCACGTGCTGGCGGTTCCGAGCGACGTCACGGCGCACATTCAGGAGATGCATCTGATGTTGCTGCATCTGTGGTGCGTGGCGGTCGATGAAGCCGTCGATTAGTCGCGCGCGACGAGGCGGGCCGGTGTCCCGCTACGCTCGCTACGCGCGCTTCGCGCGCTTCGCGCGCTTCGCGCGCTAAGACGCTCGC